>JBCCSG010000034.1:0-33309 GCA_039200565.1 Cyanobacteria bacterium P01_D01_bin.50
CCCCCACTCAAATCAGCACCACTGAAATTAACTTCACTTAAGTCGGCTCTATCTAAGTTGATTCCAGTCAAATCAACTCCATTCAAATCAACTCCATTCAAATCAACCCCAGCAAAATCGCGTTCTCCTTTCTCGTAAAGCTCTAATAAATCTTGGGCAGTCATCTTCCAACTCATAATTAGCAAGGCTTTGATTAATAATTGATAATTAAATATTATTATCTAATAACTATACTCAATTCACCGCCCATCTGAGCGTTAACCTCCGCGCCCCGAGGCTGTAAACAAAGTGTTATCTAATCACTCAAAAACCTGGCTAGCATTAATCATTGGCAACTCCCGCTTACACTGGGGTTTATTTAACCAAGAAAATCTCATCAAAGCCTGGGATACCAATTATTTAACAGAATCAAAAATCAAAAAACTATCAAAATCTCAAACCCTACAACAAACACTTTCTTACTTATCTTCCCCCTCTCTACCTCTCCCCTTCTCTCCCTCTCCCTCTCTCTTCATAGCTTCCGTAGTTCCCAGTCAAACAAAAATTTGGCAAAATTATCCCCACGCTAACTTTATTAGCTTAAATCAAATACCTCTAAAAAACTTATATCCCACATTAGGAATTGACAGAGCATTAGCCTTATTTGGTGCTGGCGAAATCTGGAATTTTCCAATATTAGTAATCGATACAGGTACAGCACTTACTTTTACTGGTGCCGATAGTAAACGTAATTTAATTGGCGGCGCAATATTACCGGGATTAGGCTTACAAATTTCAACACTTGCTCAAAAAACCGGACAATTACCAAATGTAAAATTACCACAACAACTTCCACAACGGTATGCGCTAAATAGTCCAGAATCGATCCAAAGCGGAATAATATACACATTAATCGCAGGAATAAAATATTTTATTGAAGCTTGGTGGCGCGATTATCCTGAAAGTAAAATTGTCATTACCGGAGGCGATCACACTGTTATAGTCAACTATTTAAAATATCAATATCCAGATATCACAGAGCGAATAATTGTAGAACAGAATTTAATTTTATTGGGAATACAAAAAACATTAATGTAGAGATTGCTATACCTAAACAATCCATCTTCCGATTCAATTGATGTTCAAACAGTAATAGAATTTTCTAGAATCCTTAATACCAATTAAATTACGCAAAGACGTAGCACTGCTACGTCTCTGCAAAATTTATATATTCAATGATAAATTTTAATAAAATTATGAATTTCTTCCGCGACAATAGAAACACATTTATTAGGTAAATTATCTGCTAGACTATCGATAATTTTCAACTCTGCTTGAGGAGTCGCTCTGGCATAAATATTACTTCTCTTTAAAGCATTAGACGTATCTTTTGCTCCTTGCAATACTAAAACCGGAATCTGTATTAAATCCAATTTATCTTGTAATAATTCTGCTTCTATTTCCGGAAAAGGACGCTGATATAACAATTGAGTCGCCGTTTTATTTTGTAATAAAATCTCTCTTTGCTGTAAATATTCCTCTATTTTTGTTTGCCAACCAACCATTCTTACTAAGGGACGCAATACTTGTAAAAGCTTAAATATAAATGACGAACCTTCTATTAAGTAACGCATTTTTTGCCAATGCTTCTTAAACCCTTCAATTTCCACACCTTCTGGCGATAATAATATTAAACCTTGAACTTTTTCTGGATATTTTAAAGTGCAAGCTGCAGCAATCCATCCTCCTACAGAATGTCCCACTAAATATACTTTATCTAATTTTAAAGCTTGCAAAAATTCAAATAAACAATCAACTTGTAAATCAATAGTATGATGAAGATTGGGATATTCAGACTCACCAAATCCTAATAAATCTGGTGCAAAACAATGCAAAGAAGGCGATATCTGTTCCATTGTCGATACCCATTCACTACTGTCGCACCAAGCACCATGCAAAAAAACTACGGGAATACCATCACCAACTTCACGCCAGAATAATAACCCTTGAGAAAGCTTTCTCCGAGAGTTACGAAATAACATCGTATCCATGTTGAATTTAATTTAGGTAGTTACATTTAACGAATTTTAAGGACACTGCTATAACCTGCTATAGAACAAGCGCGTTGTAGCAAGTGTCCGGAATTTTAGAATCAATCCAAAACCTAAAATCTGGATATTAGTACATAGCTTTACGCCAAAATTGTCAAGTCATTTAAATAGTCTTGTAATTGGCGATAGTGATCGTGAGACATCGGTTCGCTTGGTAACTCGTTAGGAGAAAAAGCTTGAATTTCCATTGCTTCTAAAGTATCTTGAATCTCCATCTCCCCCTGCACTTCCGCTTCAGCTACAACACAAATTGAATGAATTCTGGGATCCCTATCTGGTGCTGAGTAAACTCCAACTAAACGCCGAATTTTAACTAACTCCAATCCGGTTTCTTCCATTAATTCACGTTGAATTGTCGTTGGAATATCCTCCCCCCAATCCACCATTCCACCAGGTAAAGACCAGAGACCGTTGTCTCGTCGCCTAATCAGTACAATCCGACCATCAGGTAGTATGGGAATTATACTTGTTCCAGTTATCGGATGGCGAAAGATAATCCCCAGTACTGTTTGTGCATAGCGCCATACAGTCCGCGCGGAATGTACGGTCGCACCAAATAAAGCAGCAACGTTCAATGTTCAAAGTTCTGTGTTGTACTTACTTACTCTTACCCACAAATTCATTCATACAACTATCGTTATAAGATTTGTTTTGATACAAAAATACTCGTGGGTCAAGGGTTCCCATGAGATTTTTTAAAAGAAAAAAATACTCATGGCTGCCCGTCAGGCTTTTATTCTAACGATTATCGTCGAACAGCTTAATTTTACCATCCAAAGACTTGATATATATTGTGTATAACTATACTTTCCAAACAATAGTTGATAAAAAATAATCACCTTGTAATCGGTGTTACATTCTCGCTGAAGTTATCGACAATAATTTAAACATAATCATTATAAATATTTTTTACAGCTTAATACTTAAAATAAGTGTACTTTGAATCAAAATGAATTGTTGAATAATTTCAATAACCGTAAATACATACTTATTTAAGTTAGTTTGATACTCCTAATTTTTGGAACAGGTATTTTTATCCTGGAAATATTAGAACTTAGAAGAATCTAAAAATCTACAATCATAATTGTTTTTCACAAAAAACAATGCAACATATAAAATATTAAACGGTATAACGAGGGTGCAAGCCATTGACATCACAAAAATAAATGGGATAGACTATATTGCTGTTTAAGATACGCGATCGCGCTGGTTTGGGCTAATATTGTACAACATCAATAAAAATAGGTCTACCAGCAAGCCAAACGTTGTTTATTCATGAGGTGAATATGGCTAAGCGCCGTAACCTGAAGAAAGAAAAGGCGCTACGGAACCAGGCATATGCCCGAAAGTTTCGTAAACGAACTAATACAGGACGTTATCAAAGAAGGTACCAACAAAGACCGCCGCAATCGGAAGAAGGGGAAAATCAATCGTCTGATACCAGCGCTGCTGCCACTGACTAATTTTCCGAGTACAATTTTTATTCTTGAAAGTTTTGATTTGCGGAGCCTTCAAATGTATGCTCCGCAAATGTTTCTTTAAATTATTAACTTGAGCGCTGGCTCCAATCTCAATCGCTGTTCATTAGAGTCAGAGCAGACTGTAATGCTTGCTCCACTTGTTGAAAACCCGTTCCACCATAGCTATTACGTGCAGCTACAACCTGACGGGGTGATATGGCTTCATAAATATCCCCATCGAACTTGGGATGGAGTTGTTTCCACTCTTCTAAACTCAAATCTTTGAGGAGTTTTCCTTTCTTAATACTGGTTTTTACCACCTTTCCTACTAGATTATAAGCTTCTCGGAAGGGAACGCCACGAGCTGCAAGATAATCTGCAACATCAGTTGCATTAGAAAAATCCGACTCTACAGCTTCTGCTAAAGTGCGATCGCGAAATACCAAACCTTCTCGCAACAAAATCGTCATTGCCGATAAACTTGCTTTAACCGTATTTACCGCATCAAATAAACCTTCTTTATCTTCCTGCAAGTCTTTGTTATAAGCCAAGGGTAATCCCTTCATCATCACCAACATTGCTTGGAGATGACCGAATACTCTGCCTGTTTTACCCCGCACCAATTCCGGAACATCGGGATTTTTCTTTTGAGGCATAATACTCGAGCCCGTAGCGCAGCTATCAGAGAGGGTGACGAAACCAAATTCCTCAGAAGACCACAAAATCACCTCTTCCGATAAACGGCTGAGGTGAACCATGATTAAACTAGCAGCACTCAAAAACTCAATTGCAAAATCGCGATCGCTTACACCATCAAGGCTATTCTCATAAACCTTGTCAAAATGCAATAGATTAGCGCTGTAATGTCTATCAATGGGAAAAGTAGTTCCCGCCAAAGCACCGCATCCTAAAGGAGAAATATTTACCCGCCCCTCAACATCTCCTAAGCGTTCCCAATCTCGTTGCGTCATGTGGAAATAAGCTAAGAGATGATGAGCCAGACTTAAAGGTTGAGCGCGTTGTAAATGAGTGTAGCCGGGAATCAAAGTTTCTACGTTTTTTTGAGCAATCTCGATTAAAACAGCTTGAAATTCTCGTAATTTTTGACGAATTTGCTGTATTTGTTCCCGTAAATAAAGTCTAGTATCCGTTCCCACCTGGTCGTTGCGAGAACGTCCGGTATGTAGCTTTTTACCAACATCACCAACGATTTCTACCAAACGGTGTTCGACAGCAAAATGCACATCTTCTGAATCAACATCTGGGTTAAAATCACCTTGGCGATATTCTTGGCGAATTTGTTCTAAACCTGTTACTAACCGTTCTCCTTCTTCCGAGGAAATAATATCGCACTTCGCTAACATTTTGGCATGAGCAATCGAACCAGTTAAATCATGTTCAATTAACTCTATATCAAAATGGATGCTGGCATTAAAACGAGCAATAGTAGGATGCAAAGCTGATTCAAACCTCTGACTCCAAGTTTGTTGTGTCTGTGTCATAAATTAGGATTAGCTTGGGAATGGGGGAAGAATTAAGTAAAGAATTCTCAACACGGAAATCATGAATTCTTAACTGTTAACTCTTAACTTTTCACTGTTCACTGTTACCCGTAACTTGTCAAATTGCGAATCAAATAACCAACTACTAATCCAATTAAAAGTGCCCAGACTTGACCTGTTTCTACAAAATTATTAAACGCTTTTTGAACCTGACCTAAAAGATCCGGATCGGAAACTGTCTGAGCTATTACAGTCCAGTTTACAGGTATTTTACTTTGAGCATTAACAGTATTTGATAATAAAATTGTCAGCCACAAACCGATCGCAAACACACCCAGAATTGACCAAGGTTTCATTTTTAACTAATTAATTGGTTAGCATCACTGTGATAGCTTAAAGGTATCAATTATGCCATCCGTAATTTTTCGGCTGAACGCAAAATTTGGCCGGCTATTATCGCAGCACCAAATCCATTATCAATATTCACGACTCCAATACCCGCCGCACAAGAATTTAGCATGGTTAATAAAGGCGCAAGACCACCAAAGCTTGCACCGTAACCAATGCTCGTGGGAACGGCAATTACAGGAGAATCCGCTAAACCTGCCACAACACTCGGTAAAGCCCCTTCCATTCCCGCGACAACAATTAATACCGTTGCCGATTGGATAACGTGGCGATTATTTAACAAACGGTGAATTCCTGCAACTCCCACATCCCACAATCGCTGTACTTCAAAACCAGAAAGTTCGGCAGTAACTGCTGCTTCTTCGGCAACTGGTAAATCGGCAGTTCCTGCAGAAAGAATAGCAATTTTACCGGAATATCGAACTTCAATATTAGGAGGTGTGATCGCGCAGATTCTTGCAGCTTCGTAGTAACGCAATCCCCTAACCTTGGGTTGCAAAATCGCGTAAACTTCCGGAGAAATGCGAGTTGCCATGACAACTTGATTGCGTTGGCGCATCACCTGCATAATTTGAACGATTTGTTCGGGAGTTTTACCCGGGCCCCAAATGGCTTCAGGGAAACCAGTTCTTAAAGAGCGGTGATGGTCAATTTTGGCAAAGTCTTCAACAGGTTCGTAAGCTAAATCTTTGAGTTGCGAAAATGCTTTATCTGGGGTTATCGTTCCCTTTGCAACATCATTTAATAGAGATTGTAGAGCTTTTTCATCAGTCATAGAAAAGGGAGGGAGGGAGTGAGGGAGTGAGGGAGGGAGTGAGGGAGTAACTGTTCAGTGTTAACTGTTGAGTGTTCTATTCTTTGGTAATTTTAATTTGCTCAATATTCCAGAAAGCGCCGCCGATCGCATTGAATTGAAGACCTTCAAATTTATTACGTATGGCTCCTAATGACAGGGGGTTAACTAAGTAGATAAAAGGTAAATTTTCCTGAGTAATTCGCTGAGTTTGTGCGTATATTTCCTTGACCTTGGCTTCGTCTAATTCCTGTGTAGCTTTGACATAAAGTCTGGCAATTTCTTTTTCCCAAGGAGAAACTTCCCAACCTTCAATTGGCTTTTGTCCAGGTTGGGGCTTTTGGTTAAACATATGTAATCCACCGTCAGGTTTCCATACATTAGCACCATCATTTGGTTCTAAACCACCAGTCAAACCAATTAATGACATGTCAAAGTCTAAACTATTGGATATTTTATCTAAATAAGTATTCCAAGCAAGAGGAGTAAAATCAACTTGAATGCCAATTTTACTCAAATCTGATTTGATTTGTGCCCCCATTGCTTCGCGAATTTTATTACCGGAATTTGTGAGTAAAGTGAAGCGGACGGGATTTCCTTCTTTATCTAATAATTGACCTTGGCTGTTAGATTTAAATCCGACCCCTTTGAGTAATTCTCTGGCTTTATCTAAGTTGTAATCGTATACTTTTAATCCTTCTTCTGGAGAAAGGTAATAGGGGCTTTGTACGGAAATAGGTGAATTTTGCGTTTTACCTAAACCGCGAAATGTGTTGTTAATCATGGTTTCGCGGTCGATAGCGTAAGCTACGGCTTGTCGGAATTCTTTGGTATTAAACCATTTTGATTTTACCGGGTCAACCAAGGGCTTGCCGTTTCTTTTACCTTTATTCAAATTAAAGAATACAAAGGATGTACCGGTGGCCGGACCGCCATTCTCTATGTTAAAATTACCGCGTTTCTCTTCTCGTTTAAGTAAAGAAAAGTAATCTGGTGTTACCCCTATATAATCCAGGCTACCAGAACGAAATTGTAGTAAAGAAGTATCCTGAGATTCGACAATTTCCCAATTTACTTTTTCAATATAAGGCTCGGGATTTTTCCAGTAATAGGGATTGCGTTCAAATATAACCCTTTGAGTAGTATTGTAACGTCCTAATTTATAGGGACCATTTGTAACAATTTGGTCAACGGGAGTATCAACACTCCATTTTTGTAGAAATAACGGCTTTCCTTCTGAATCTTTCTTTTCTACCGATTCTCGTAAAGCATGAGCGGGTAGAATAGGAGTCGTCGTATTTTGTAAGAAAGGTCGAAAGGCTTCAGGTAAGGTAAATTCAACTTGGCGTGAGCCGAGTTTTTTTACCTTGGGCAACTGACCGCTTTCACCAATTTTAAAAGTATCTTTAACATCAGTAGGGATTTCGTCATTAAAGAAAATATCGTTGTAGCTAAACACGACATCATCTGCCGTTAAAGGTTTACCATCAGACCATTTTAAGCCCTCGCGGAGAGTAAAAACAAACCGCAATCCCTCATCTGTTATTTCCCAAGATTTAGCTAATGCAGGCTCAATTTTTCCAGTTATAGAGTTTTGAGTAGTTAATCCTTCAAAAGTGTAGGGAAAAATATTAGGTGACTCTTGGGAAAGAGCGTAGTTAAAGGTTTTGGGATCGCTGAGAATACTAAGTATCAATTGAGGAGTTTGTGCAGCTTGAGTTTTAAAATTAGCTGGATTACAAGCAGCAACAAAAAGAGCCGTTATAGTTGCCAGAATAACCGGTAGACGTAAACGTCGAAAATTAGGAATTAGCGAAGAAAATCTTAGCATTTAGATAGATATACGAATAGTTGATTCGATCGCGATTGTAGCTACTCATGCGAACAGTGACTAGTTATCAGTGACTAATTAGAGGTTATCTTTTTCCATGCCCCATGCCCCATGCCCAATACTCAATTTATTTTATTAATAAAACTACAGCATAAGCGCAAATACCTTTCTCTTCACCAACGGGACCTAATTTTTCATTAGTAGTGGCTTTGACACCAACTGTGGTGGGTTCTATTTGTAAAACACCTGCTAATTTTTGGCGCATTTTTTCAATGTGGGGTTTTAATTTGGGACGTTCCGCTACCACCACAGAATCAATATTTCCCACTCGCCAGCCTTGCTCTTGAATTAAATTATTAACTCTCGCCAAAAGCATTAAACTATCAGCACCAGCCCATTGAGCATCCCTGGGGGGGAAATAATGTCCGATATCCCCCAAAGAAAGTGCCCCCAACATCGCGTCCATAATCGCATGAGTTAGGACATCAGCATCGCTATGTCCTAACAAACCTAGAGAATGAGAAATTTCCACACCACCCAAAATCAAACGGCGCTCGGTAGCTAAACGATGGATATCATAACCATTTCCAATACGAATGTTCATAAAAAACTTCTCGGTAGTTTGGAAACCCAGGTTTTATAAACCTGGGAGGAAAAACGCCACGGTGTAATTTATGAGCCACTAGCGTGCGGAGGTTCCCGACTTTGAGTGAAGTGGCGTTGCACCGTGAGTATTAAGCCCATTGAACGATGAATTAATCGGACTTTGTTTTTACTGAACTGACCTAATCGTTTCCAATTAGCGTCAGATACAGATATCTGTTTTCTTGCCTTGTGTTGCTTCTACAAAGTCGCCCTTTCTCAGACCATGCTGGGTAACTGTTCCTCCATATTTACAAAGCTTACCGCCCGCTTGCGGAACCATTAAATGTAACTGTCTTCGAGATATGGGGGGGCGACGAATAACTACTTGATCGACTCAACCCCTAGAATTAAGGCTGGTTATGGTGTATTTGATAAATTAGCTACAAGCGAGCGTAATACCATCAACCGCGTGAGTCTTAATTACCGCATCAGCTTTATTGTTTTTCTGCTTTTTAAGTCCTAGCTGCGTCCTTAACTGTGCACGGGAGCAACCTTTCTCCGGGGTAGGGAAACTCCCTTTTATTTTATAAAGGCGCTGTGTGTCGTCACCGTTGTACCTACAGTTTTGGACTTGTTGCATAACTCACCCTCATGGTTGTTAAGTTGTCAAGGTTCTGAACAGAACATAGGTTCTTTCCTATACCAAGCGGTTAATCCTTTACAAGTATTTCAACTCGTAATTTCTAACCAACGAATCCCACAGTAAACAATTTAACTGGGTCAATACCAACCAAAAATGACTGTGTATTGTAATCCGCATCAGATGTAAATTGAAGACGGCAAACACATTGAATTTATTTTTCCAAATTACAGCCTTGCCGGACTTTAGCCAACGACCCGCTCTGCTTGATTTTATCGGCATCAGAGGATACCCCTCTTTACTAATAACTTGTACTCGTTGCACGGTATAACCCTCCGAGTGTAAGTATTAAATCCCCTCGCCCACCTAACCTAAGATGTCTTACCTTGAGGAGGAGACTACGTTGCGGGGGTTTCCCCCGTTGTAGTAAGTGTCCGTGCAACACCCGTAAAAACGGTTTAAAGATAATTCAGACTGGGGAAGCATCTAGTAGTTTGTACCAAGATTCGGCTAAATTGGGCTAGTCGCGACTACGTAAGAATTTTTTCTTACAATCCCCATCTGTTTGGAGCGGGGTCAGTGAAAAAAAGGTAAGGAGTTAATTTTCTCCTTGTCCCCTTGTCTCCTTATCTCTTTGTCCCCTTGTCTTCTCCTCCTCCCAGGCTTCAAATAAATCAGGACGACGTTTACGAGTTCTGATAATTTGTTGCTCGTAACGCCACTGTGCAATTGCTGCATGATTACCGGACAATAATACATCGGGGACGAGGAGATCGCGAAAAACGGCAGGACGGGTATATTGGGGATAGTCCAATAATCCTTCTTCAAAGCTTTCCAACTTTAAGGATTCTGTTTTACCTACCGTTCCCGGGAGCAAACGCACTACACCATTAATTAAAGCCATGGAAGGTATTTCCCCACCAGTAAGAATAAAGTCTCCCAATGAAACTTCGCGGGTAACTAACTCTAAGACTCGCTCATCAACTCCTTCATAATGACCGCAAATTATAACTAATTGGTCGTAATTGCTTGCTAATTCTCTTAGTAAGGGCTGATTTATGGTTTTTCCTTGAGGACTCATCATAATTACATCCCTTCGCTCTAAAATTGGTAGCGATTCGATCGCGGCAAAAATGGGTTCGGGTTTCATCAACATTCCGACTCCCCCACCATAAGGTTCATCATCAACTTTCCGGTGTTTATCGGTGGTAAAGTCTCGCGGATTTACAAAATGCACGCTGGCAATCTGTTTTGCTAAAGCTTTACCAATCAGCCCAGAACTGAGAACGGAAGTAAAACAATCGGGAAATAGCGTAACTATATCAAAACGCACAGTATTTCGTATGGGAGGACACTAATCTTAAATTGAACTGGCTTGCTTTTTGCAAAAGCTTTGGTGAACTACATTACATATAAACTTGATTTAGAGTATATAAAAGTACTGCCCCACAGGAAATTTTCTTCTCATACGAAAGTTTTTCTAATTACTTAATTTATGTTTAAATATTGTCACATCTAAATTTAAATTAAGATTCTAACCGGCGTTAACAACTTGCAGGAAGATTACATCCTGCACTCCGAAAACACAAGCACTCCCAAAAGCGGTGCTTTTTCCCAAGCACTCTCCCTTGGCGGGTTAAAATTGCCTTCTAAAATTTTAGGGGATCCCTGAGCGGGCTTTACAACAAGTTAACTCGTGTTGAAGAGCGGCATCTAGAAATAACTAAGCCTGCCCCTAAATTCAGGTTCCCGGAACGGAAGTGCGGGATAATTGGACAGGTGAAATACGCTCCCTCGCTGGCTTGATAAGAGGGAAGTGACGTTATACCGGAGGGGATGTTTCTGCTTGCTCAGTATTGAAGCATAAAGTAGAAATTCCCCAGTGGAAACTTTGAGTGTCCTAACTTTTGCAATAAGCTCGCAAGAGTACCACATTCAAGACATTTAAATACGTAAAAATGTCCCGCTCATCATAATACTTCGGCGAACTGTCCGCGAAGTAAAATTCACCTTCCGGTTGTTGACAGGAGAAAAACAATGCGGCAACTAAAAGCTAAATGGCTGGAAATGACCACATCCCAAGCAACTAAAACCGCCGTTCTGGTAATTGGAGGCGCAGAAGATAAGGTTCACGGACGAGAGATTCTGCGAACTTTTATAGACCGTGCTGGTGCAAGAGATGCCCATATTACTATTATTCCCTCTGCTTCTCGGGAACCGAGTATTATCGGCACTCGCTATGTGAATATTTTTGAAGATATGGGAGTAAAAAAGGTTGAAATTTTAGATATCAGAGAGCGCGACCATTGTCACGACCGTTACTACAAGGAATCCCTTGAAGAATGTACCGGAGTTTTTTTGACTGGAGGAGACCAATTACGTCTTTGTGGCGTATTGGCTGATACGCCAGTGATGGATACTATTCGAGGGCGCGTGAAAAAGGGAGAATTAACCTTAGCAGGTACTAGCGCCGGTGCAGCGGTTATGGGACATCACATGATTGCTGGAGGCGGTAGTGGAGAGTCTCCCAATCGTTCCTTAGTAGATATGGCAACCGGCTTGGGATTTATCCCAGAGTTGATTGTAGACCAACATTTTCACAACCGTAATCGTATAGTACGTTTAATGAGTGCCATCGCTTCTCATCCTGACCGTTTGGGAATTGGCATTGATGAAGACACTTGTGCCATGTTTGAGAAAGATGGTTGGCTCGAAGTTATGGGCAAAGGTGCCGTAACAATTATTGATTCAAGCGAACTCACTCATACCAACGAACCTCGTGTAGGAGCAACCGAACCTCTGAGCCTCCATAACTTGCGAGTACACATCCTTAGCCACGGCGATCGCTACCATCTTTACGGGCGTACCGTGATACCATCTGTGGGGCGAATATCCAGCTGACGGAAATAGGTATGTGTGGTTACACTGGGTTGACCGCGTTTTTTTTTGTTGCGGCAAAAAAAGTAACGATAATAGAATTTAAGAATAAAAAACTGTTACCCACGAACAGTTATGCGGTCAATTCCAGTAAGAAACTAGAATTTTGGTTCCGAATCTCCATCTACCTATATCATGAGAATCCTCAAGATCCAGACTTTACGCGGCCCAAACTACTGGAGCATTCGACGCCACAAGTTAATCGTCATGCGCCTCGATTTAGAAAACCTTGCCGAAACGCCCTCGAATGAAATCCCCGGCTTTTACGAAGGATTAGTAGAAGCGCTACCAAGTTTGGAAGGTCACTACTGTTCTCCTGGCTGTCGTGGTGGTTTTCTGATGCGGGTGCGAGAAGGCACTATGATGGGTCACATTGCCGAACATGTAGCGTTAGAACTTCAGGAATTAACCGGAATGCACGTGGGTTTTGGTCGCACCCGCGAAACCTCGACTCCGGGAATTTATCAAGTAGTTTTCGAGTATTTAAATGAAGAAGCAGGACGTTACGCGGCAAGGGCTGCGGTACGTTTATGTCAAAGTATCGTTGACAGAGGTCGCTATCCTAAGGCTGAATTAGAGCAAGATTTGCAAGATATCAAAGACTACTGGCGCGATGCTTCTTTAGGACCTTCTACTGAATCAATTGTCAATGAAGCCACCAAGAGAGGTATTCCCTGGATGCCCTTAGGTTCAAGGTTTTTGATTCAACTCGGTTACGGGGTGCAACAAAAGCGTATTCAAGCCACAATGACGGCTAATACCGGTATTTTGGGAGTAGAACTTGCTTGCGATAAAGAAGCTACCAAAGCTGTTCTCGAAGCTTCAGGAGTACCTGTACCCAAGGGTATGACGATTAACTTCTTCGACGATCTCGAAGACGCAATTAGTTATGTTGGGGGCTATCCCATTGTCATAAAGCCCCTCGATGGTAATCACGGACGCGGTATTACTATTGATATCAGAAATTGGCAAGAAGCTGAAGCAGCTTATGATGCTGCAAGGGCGGTTTCACGGTCCGTAATTGTTGAGAAATTTTACGTCGGACGCGACCATCGTATATTAGTCGTGGACGGTAAAGTTGTTGCAGTCGCCGAAAGAGTACCCGCTCATGTAGTGGGGAATGGTAAATCAACTATTGCACAATTGGTCGAAGAAACTAATAAAGACCCAAATCGCGGCGATGGTCACGATAATGTTCTAACTCGGATTGTTTTAGACCGCAACAGTTATGCGTTAATGGATAGACTTGGGTATACCCTTGATACCATTTTAGATAGGGATGAAATTTGTTATTTACGAGCCACGGCGAATTTATCTACAGGTGGTATAGCCGTAGACCGTACTGATGAAATTCATCCAGAAAACGCTTGGTTGGCTTCTCGGATAGTTAAAATAATCGGACTGGATATTGCGGGAATTGATATTGTTACTACAGATATTACTCGTCCCTTACGGGAAGTTGATGCAGTAGTTGTAGAAGTAAATGCAGCTCCAGGATTCCGAATGCACGTTGCTCCCAGTCAAGGGATTCCCCGCAATGTTGCATCAAATGTTATCGACATGCTTTTTCCCGCCGAGAAAACTACTCGCGTACCAGTTCTTAGCATTACCGGCACTAATGGGAAAACTACCACTACAAGATTACTTGCTCATATTTTTAAACAAACTGGGAAAGTAATCGGGTATACGACTACAGATGGAACGTATATCGGAGAATATTTAGTAGAAGTCGGAGATAATACTGGACCCCAAAGCGCTCAATTAATATTGCAAGACCCCACAGTAGAAGTGGCAGTTTTGGAAACAGCACGTGGAGGAATACTTCGCTCTGGGTTAGCTTTTGAGGCTTCTAATGTCGGTGTGGTACTTAATGTTGCTGCCGATCATTTGGGATTAGGCGATATAGATACTATAGACCAACTCTCGCATTTAAAAAGTGTAGTTGCAGAAGCGGTATATCCCGATGGTTATGCGGTGTTAAACGCCGACGATAAACGAGTTGCCGCAATGGCGGAAAGGACTAAAGCGAATATTGCTTACTTCACCATGAATCCAGAATCGGAATTAGTGAGGAAGCATATTGAAAAAGGTGGAGTGGCAGCAATTTATGAAAATGGCTTTTTGTCGATTTTGAAAGGAGATTGGACTCACTGTATAGAAAAAGTAGATAATATTCCCCTAACAATGGGTGGACGCGCACCATTTATGATTGCTAATGCTTTAGCAGCGTCTTTAGCAGCTTTCGTGCAAAACGTTTCCATCGAAGAAATTCGGGCCGGTTTAAATACCTTCCGAGCTTCGGTGAATCAAACACCGGGACGAATGAATTTATTTAACTTGGGTAAACATCACGCTTTAGTCGATTACGCTCATAATCCCGCTTCTTATGAAGCACTAGGTGCATTCGTACGTAACTGGACATCCGGACAGCGCATCGGCGTAGTCGGTGGACCCGGCGATCGCCGGGATGAAGATTTTGTGATGTTGGGTAAACTAGCTTCTTCAATTTTTGAGTGCATCATCGTCAAAGAAGATGACGATACGCGAGGAAGAAAGCGGGGTTCTGCTGCGGATTTAATTACTCAAGGTATTAGGGAAGTAAATCCTAATTGCTTGCATGAAATAGTTTTAGATGAAACCGAAGCAATTAATAAAGCTTTGGATTTAGCTACCGATGACAGTTTGGTAGTAATTCTACCCGAAAGCGTTAATCGTGCAATTGAATTAATTAAAGCAAGAGGTGTAATAGAAGAAGAAATTTCAGAAAAGTTTGATAGCACCACTCCAAAAGATAAGGTGGGAGTCCCATCGTCGGTTTTAAACTCCTTATGAAGGGATGATGAGTAAAGAGTTATAGATTGCCGATGCCGGTACTCATTTATAACTTTTTACCCATCTCCTTTTATGTAAGTCGATTATCGCTGTTCTCGGTCATTTTCACCATCGGTTTGCGAGCCATCATCTTTTAATTCTTCTTTAAAACCCCTCAGAGTTTTTCCCAACGCGCTTCCTAACTCGGGAATTTTTTTTGGGCCAAAAATTAAAATCGCTACAACCACAATTACAGCCATTTCCGGAAAACCCAATCCAAACATAGCGCCTCTTCTCATTTCGATTCTTTTATTTATAGTAGATTGCTGACGGTATTACGCTGAAAAATACTGAGCAACAGTATCAAACGCGATAGCAATTTCCATCTCATTGAGATTAAGGAAAAAGGAGCCGTCCCTCAAAGCACGTAGCATAATGTTACGTGCGCCATTCCAGTCGCGATTAATCTTAGTACCGCATTCTGGACATTTAAAAGTGTGATTTCCCCCAAGCTTGTCGTGCTTGTGACCGCAATGAGGACAAGTCCTTGAAGTGTAAGATTCATTACAATCAACTACTATGCAGCCACGAGACTTAGCTTTGTACTTGAGAAACTGTTTGAATCTATAGTGCGACCAGGTAAGCATAGCTCTTGCAGTCTTAGTTGCTAGTTTTCTACCTTTTTTGACTACCATTTGAGATGTTTCAAACGTAGGAAGAAATATGATTTTATATTCCTTAGTTAGGTAGTTAGCAGTTTGACGATGGCACTCATCTACCTTATTTTTAATTTTATTTCTTAGCTTTTGAGATGCCCTTGATAGCTTAGTTTTATGCCTGTGAGATTTGGTTTTAGAAATATGATGAATTAGCTTGTCAAGGTGAGAACAAAGCCTGTAAATGCGTCCAATGTCTGCCTTGCCAAACTCTATAAAACTTTCTCCATCGTAACCAGTCAAGAATGTTCTTACTCCCGGATCTAAGGCTATTACTTTGTTTGTAACTGCTTTTTCATCCCCCAAAGCTTTGGGAAAGCAAGCAAACCATCTGCCTCTATCTCTGGTTATTTGAGTTGAATAGCCACAGTTAACAGGTATTTCTTCAGATGCCCAGTATTTAAACTTTTTAGTCAAACTTGGAAACCAAAAACCATTACTGTAGTTTCTTTGATGGAACTTGATAGTTTGTTTAGGGCTGCGACAGCTTCTAAATTTAGCTTCTCCCCCGTCTTGTTTAGCACGCCAGTAAGTATCATAAGCATCTGCCATCGCGTATTCTTTTGGATGTTCAGGGACTTCTTTGACCCATTGGGGTAAATCAAGTTTTTTAATATAGTCTCGAAGGTCATAGCGGGAACCATTAAAGCCATTTTTTAGCTGTTCAATCGCTTTGTTATATACAAGTCTTGTGGCTGCAAGCAACTTTTTTAAAAACTTATGTAAGTCACTATCAAGATAGATTCTAACCTTAAGAGTCTTGCTTACAGATGGCTTAGTGCTTAACTTGAGGCGAGGACTCTTTTTGTAACTCTTCTTTGACTTTGTTTTCGATCCTTCTGATTGAGTAAAGTCTGGAAGAGAAGCTGTGAAGGATTGCGATAATATCTTGTACGAGTTCTTGATGGGGGCTGAGATTGTCGTTATGGAGAACCACGATTTTGCAATTGTTCTTCTCACAAAGCCATTCAATAAGATCGAATCCGAACCTTGCAAGCCTGTCTTTGTGGGCAACCACAATTTTCTCGACATCTCCTGACATAACTCGCTCCAAAACTCCGAGCAGTCCTTTCCTCCTAAGATTGAGTCCTCCTCCAATTTCTTTAACAACTCTTCCTTCTGGAAACAATTCAATAAGTTTTGCAGCTTGTTTGTTGAGGTCGTCTTTTTGTGGTCTTGTTGATACTCTGGCATACAGTATTGTTAATCTTTGTTCGCTAACTTTTATCTCCTTTCTTTCTATGTAGTCATCTACGTTATAGCGACGCTGACCGTTATCTGTTCTGATGGCTTCTATAAGCCCTTTTTTGTCCCAGCGTCTCAGAGTGTGAAGGGAAACACCTAGCTGCTTCGCTGCATCTGAGGGTTTAACAAAGTTTTTATCTGTCATACCCTAAGTATAGCAGCTTTTGTTCAGTAATATTCAGCTTTGCTCAGGTATTCTCAGTAAAATATACAATTTCTACGATTAGATGTTCCGCGATCGTTTTAATTTGAAATTCAGATTTACTTCCAACGTCCTCTAAAATTACCTGTATCTTTTTATTTCTTTTCTCAGATCGGTTCTCCATCTGGGAGGTTTTTTTATGGGTAATCTTCTGGCAGGAAAAGAGTCGGGTGGGACCATAGAAACAAAGCCTATCATTTAAATGGGCTAATAATCACAAATAAACCGACCTAGGTCACGAAATGTAAAATGCTCAAAACTCCTGGGATTGTCTTGCTTGACTTGATTACGCTTGCTCCGGGAAGTCATTAGGTTCGATCGTACTTATCTACATAAGTCTGCAGCTTAACTTAGATTGGAATTACGCAAAAGTTATGCAATCTCCCGAAACATCTTTGTTTGCTCGATCGCAATAATTTTTATGTAGCTATGTGATTTATTATTCCACAATTACTGGCAGGCATGGTTTTTTACTACCATATTTTTGAAAAAAATAAAAGGAGGTAAATATTAATGAGAACAGCAAGCAGTCAAGGTGTGAAATATGCCGTTGATTTGGTTATGTGTATCGACGCTACTGGTTCGATGGGTCACTTAATTGACCTAGTGAAATCATCAGCCCTTAGTTTGTATGAGAAGCTTGAAGCCAAAATGGCATACCCATAATTAGAGGAAATTAAACTCAGGTTTAGAAGCTCTAAAATTGTTGAGAGTTTGTACCCAAGGAGTGAGCTATATTAATTGATGCTCAATCAAAAATTCTTTGATGGTGGCATAAATTTGCTGTTTTTGCTGCTTGGTAAAACCACCATGAGCGGCTCCTCGAACGCTAAACAGTTGATTTGGAATACCAATTTTATCCAGCTTTTGATGCAATCGAACTGCATGAGTATAAGGTACAAAAGTATCTCGATCGCCATGTATGGTTAAAATTGGTGGTAAATTAGAGCGCATATAATTAATCGGAGAAACGCTTCGAGCCAGTTCAATTTCCGAATCGGTAATTTTATTTCCTAACCATTCAACTGCATAATATTTCTCGTTAGCACCGGCGATTAAATCTTCAACATCTGTAATTCCAGACCAATTAACAATAGCAGCAACTTTAAGTTTCTCGTTACCCGGACATTGTTTATCAAATCCTGCTTCTGGAGGCATGATTCCTGTGGTTAATGATAAATGTCCCCCGGCAGAAAATCCAGTAGTAATAATTTTATGTGTATCAAATTTATACTTTTTTGCATTATTAATGACCCAACGTAAAGCACAACGGGCATCTTCTACAGCGGCTGGAGCTTGAGCTGTACTTGCCAATCTATAATTGATATTAACTACAGAAAAACCCCAATTTAAATAGGGGTCAAAAAAAGGTTTAAGTCCTTCTTTTGATTGTTTAATCCAACCTCCCCCATGAATTACTATAAGCGTGGGATGTAAACCGGGCTTTTTATTTTGATAAAGGTCCAGTTTTAATTGAGAGTTATTGACTTCGTGATAAATCAAATTACTCCAAAGTTGATAATTTTGTTGATTACCGATCTTAGCAAATGTCTGAATACCAAAATATTCCCACAATATAATTACTGCGATAATGATTGAAAAGATTGTAATTAGGTATAAAGGTCGAGAAAAGAGTTTTTTCAACATCTTGTTTTAAATATCTATTTTAAAATTTTTTGGTAGATATAAGTTCTTCGGTCGATTCCGACTTTGTTTTAAGTTGTAAAACTTTATCCTCAATCATCTTTTCAATTACAATATCGGCAATAATATTTGCGCCATGTTGAGTGAAATGTACTCCATCTCTAGTTCTCACTCGTCTTTTTTCACCAGATTTATTGGCAACAACAGGGTTAAACTTACTATTTATAGCAAAGACATCCCAACAGTCAACAAATTCGATTTTGGGGTGAGACTCTGCTACTTTTCCATAGATTTTGTTGAATATCGGAAAAAATTTATTATATCGAGTCAAATTAGAAATAGGATGACCAACCCAATAAACTTTTTTCACAGCAGAGTTTTCTATTAATTTAGCATATCTTTCTACACGTTCTTGATAAGCTTTTTCCCATTCTGGCGTTAATTGTGTCTTGTATTCGCCATTTTTATCTAAAATATCCTGGCCGTCATTAGCACCAAAAATTACCACCATTGCTTCTGGATTATATTTATCGATCAGTTGTGATGTTCTGGAATACCAGTCATAGAAATCAATTCTATTTAATCCCGAAGAATTTTGAAAATCGATCTTAATCGTGTCAACATGATATAAAGATTTTTGGATCTTATTTTGTAATCCTATTCCCAAGTTATACATAATAGAGTCGCCGAGAAATAAAAAGCGAGTTAATGCTGGCTTTTTCTTAGCAGTGATTGCTAGTAACTCCATTTTTTGTAAATCATCCATCAATGATTTATTGTCAGTGGTTGGATAACTATCGTTTTGAGGATTGATTTTGGCGATTTTTATATTTTCTTTTATGCCATCTAAGTCAATTTCTTTTATACTATTCCAAAAATTTTCTTCCTTTTTTTGGAAACCCTTAAACTCTGCTTTGTCTGCTGCTAATTTAATTTGATTATTTGCAAATTTACTAAAACTGATACTCTTGATAAATAAAGGATAGTTAAATAATATTAGGGACAAACTTACCCAACTAGAGATAAATAAAAACTGTTTATCTTTTGTCATCATCAATATTTAAATTTAAAAATTGAAATAAATAAAAGGCGCAACTGTATTTGGACCTAATCTAAATACTACATACAACAAACTAGAAGCAAACAATGTTTTAGTAATAGTATGTTGTTTAAACATTATCTTTATCAAGATATTACTAACTATGTTTCCGTACAAATTCATTAACAAAACAATCATAAATACAATATACAATTGCCACACATTAAATTTAACAACAGCTACTCCCGAGTTAAAATTAAACATTACTTGTAAGAATTGAATAGAATTTTCAAAATTCGGTGTATTAAAGAATATCCAACATAGTGTTACAAAGCTAAAAGTAAGTAATCTTGATACAATTAATGGAAAATATAATTTTATGTAAAATAATAAATATCTCAAAAACTTTTGAGATGATGTCTCATTTTGAAAATTGAGAGTAATCGCATAAGGATTATAATCTGGGGTTTCAACTTTTATTTGCTGCGATTGGATAAACTTATAAACATCTCGCCAAATATTCCATACAATCAACCCTATTCCATGCAAAGTTCCCCAAATAATAAAATTTAACCCCGCACCATGCCAAAATCCACCAATCATCATTGTTAAAAGTAAATTGAGATATTTTCTCAACTTCCCATTTTTATTTCCTCCCAAAGCAATATATAAATAATCTCTCAACCATTCAGATAAACTAATATGCCATTTTCGCCAAAATTCTTGTAAATTTACAGCAGAGTAAGGCATATTAAAATTTTGAATTGGTTTGAATCCTAATAAACTAGAAATAGCATTAGCTAAATCTGAATAGCCACTAAAATCTACATATATTAAACAAGAATATGCTAGTGCAGCTAAAATTAGGTCAAAGCTAGAATATTGTTCTGGTAAACTAAAAGGAAGTTGAGTAAAATTGAAGAGAAAGCTTGATAAAGTATACTTTTTAAATAAACCCGCAATAATTAAAACGATTACATTTTCTATTTGATAATCGTATTTTTCTGGAGAATTTAGTTGTATATAAAATTCTTTAGCTCTGGAAATTGGACCTGAAGTAATTTGAGGAAAATAAGTTACATATACTGCATAATCTAATAAACTGGGAATTTCTAATTGATTTCTATAACAGTCTATTAAATGCGAAATTATTCTAAAAATATAAAAAGATACACCTAAAGGTACAATTATTTGTAATACGGGAAAACTAAACTGTAATTTCAAAGCATTTAACAATTGGAATAAAGAGTCTACAAAAAAATTGTAATATTTAAAATATCCTAAATAACCTAAATTAATCGCTAAACCTATAATCAAAAATATTTTTTTATGTCGGCTTCTGACAGTATCTTGAAGAATTAGATAATTAATTAGTATATTTGTTGCCAGTAAAGTAAATAAACTAAAGTTCCACAATGAATAAAAGATAATACTGGTAAAAAATAAAAAATATTTGTAAGGCGTTACTTTGGTTTTTAAGAAAATACCAATACTAAAACATATTAAAAAAAAGCACAAGAATTCGTATGTAGGAAATAACATTTTCCCCAATTTAGTTAATGATATGATATTTGTAAAAATAATGAAGTATTTTAACTATTTAATATACGCTGTATTTACATATATTAAATACCATCATGAAATAGGTTCAATAGTACCGAACAGATGAAATTCAGCTATCAACATATTGATTGTTGCTAGATTAATGACAAAATAGGATAGATTGTTATAACCTAAAATTATAAACTTGGAATTTTAGGTCAGGTATTTTATATTTTTTATTTAAAGTAACTATTTATTTATATTCTGGTAGAATCTGAATCACTACAGAGATTTTACGGATTTATGTATCCTAGGATCGATCGTTTGTGCAAAAACACGAGATCTGTCATCAAAAATTCAATTTGACGGGTACCCTAGATTAACTTTTTATCTAGCACTTATACTTCCGTAGTTAGTAAATACAAGCATCCTATTCAAAAATTTAAAGATAAATTAGATAATTTTTTTTAATTTAACGAACTTCAGACACCAGAAAAAATTCATGCGGATAATTCGACATATTTTCACTTTATTCCAGTTTAAATACCTCTATAAAAATCATAATGTACCACAATATTTATGATTTTCAAATTAATTTTATCTCAATGAATGAATAGATATTTTTCTAATTTTCCGCTGATTACAGATTAATTATCAATAATTGCAAAATGTGTGTAAACCCCAAAAACAAAACAAATCTATCACTGTCTGGATAAAAGATGATTTTCTTGGTGGTGATTTGTTGTTTTTGGGGTTATCCCGAGTGTTGAAATGGTTGCCAAATTTTCTGGGGAAAACAAATTACTCCCTCCCCTGAGAAAATTTCTTCATGTATTGTTTGTGATTACATTATAAGTAATCTTGTAGCGGGAAGGGAGAAATTAATTACCAATTAATGCTGCTTGTTGTCCTTCAGAAGAAGTTGCATAACCTAAAAATGCTTCCACTTTAAGACTGGGAGGATTTTTATAAACGTAAAATAACTTTCGGGTATAAGCATAGTTTGAAGCATCTGGTGTCACACCATCTATAGAAACTACCCGCGCTGTTAATTGATTTTGAACCTGAGCAAAAGTAGCATAGCCGATACCATTATTTCCCAAAGCGCGAATTAACCCCGTAGTTTCATCTCGTGGGAGTGTGGTGATATTTGGTGTTGTACCAAAATTATTTCCTTTGAGTACTAATTCTTTGAAAGTCTGATGAGTACCGCTAACCGCAGGACGATTAATTACCCGTATGCCTTCATTTGAACCACCCACCTGGGACCAATTATTAACTTTTCCTTGAAAAATATCTGCTACTTGATTGCTACTTAATCCTTGGATAAAAGGATTCGCTTTACCCACAATTATGGCGATCGCATCGTTTGCTACGGGTACTGCAATCAATCCCTGACTAAGTTCAGATTGGCTTAAAGGTCTGGAAACAGCAGCGATATCAACCGTACCATTTATCAGAGCCTGAATACCATTACTGCTACCTCGGGCCGCTGTGACTATATTTGTACCCTGAAATTTATTCTCAAAGCCTCTTTTAAGATTTTGATTAAGTGTCACCATACTGGTGGAACCATCAATCTTTATGGTAGTACCGCTAGGTACAGTAGTTGGTGCAGGAAAAGTTTCACCTATAGTTTCTATGGGTTGATTACTTGTTTGTGGTGTGGTGTCGCGTTTGAAAAACCACCAATAACCAGCACCAATCAAAGCTAGAAATAAAAGTATAAAAACAATTGGAGGAGGGCCGCTTCTTTTACTCATAATTGTTAATTAATTTATTGATTTACTTATTCTGGTAATTGCTTAGGATCGGAATCATCTAACATTTGTAAGCGACGGGCTACTTCCTGATCCAAAGTCATATTTTCTAAGTCAGCTTGTAATTTTTCAGCTGGATTTTCCGAAAGTTCAGCTGAAGCCTCTGCAGTTAAGTTTCGACGTTCAACAGCACCTTTAGCAGCTTCAAATTGACTTTTAGCCGAACCGATATCAAATTCGTTATTAACTTGAGCAATCTGTTCCAATGCCGCGTTAACCTCTGACATATCTTTCATATTCTGCATGTCAGTTTTGTAAGCTTCTAGCTTCATCCTTTCGCGATTGAGCTTATCTTTAGAAGCACCTACAGCAGTTTCAGCGCCTTTGAGCATTTCTTCCAGTTTCGGCAAGATTTGTTCGGCCTGAACAACTCTAGTCATAGCCATTCGCGCTGCTTCTTGATTACCTTGCTTCTGTGCTGTTAAAGCTTGACTTTCAAAGGTTTCTAATTCTTTAACTTTTTCTTCGTATTTTTGCTTTGCTCTTCTATAAGCAGCTTCTTGTAAAGCAACAGCTTGTGCTAATTTTTGCACTGATTCTTGCATTGATTGTAGAGACTCCTCTGCAACCGCTACTGCTACTTTTCCGCCAGATTCTACCGGTATCCCCCATAACCAATTCCAAACTCCAAACATGGTTCTTCCGGCTTTTTCACCCATTAACCAATAAATAGCTTTCTTCATAGAAATTAGATTACTCCAGGAAACGGTTTGTCCTACAATAGAATTCACCTAAGGATTCGGTAATTATGAAAAATTGCGATCGCCCACGGGGAACACCACGGTATTTAAAAATACAATTGTGCTTTCCGTTTAAAGTTTGGAAAACCTGAGTTTCCAAGCTACTTCCACATAAAGATGAAGAATTATTAATTACCAATAGAAAACGCTCAAAAATATTGGATTCAGTTTGACGAGCATCTACTCAACCATATTTTGAAATACAAGTAAATATGAATACCATCATTTATGGAATTTAATATATACAAAAACCTTCTATTTTTCTTGTTGGAGTATATACATAGAAGTAATATTTAATTTCTATTTAACGAACCCAAACATTTCCCTTTCAGTTTTAGGTAGACACCAAGTATTACTCCAAACCCGTGCTTAAAATTACCGGCGTTGAGACAGTAGAGGAGCAAGGAAAATCTTGAGATAGTAAATATAGAAAAACTACTCTAAAGTAATGGGTAAATTTAACCAATCACTTAATTCCGAAGCTAACCATTCAAGTTCAGATTCGGAAGCGATCGCACCACCATCTTGAAGTTTATATTTGCGTATTCCCGTACTGATGATTAGTTGAGCAAAAACTTCAGTTTTGTCACCTTCGGAGTCTTTAACAAAGTGTTTGGGAATATAAGTTAATTTATGAATATCTTTCTTGTACGATGCATTCGGACGTTGAAATTTAAATCCTAATAATTCGTAAATTTTAGTAATTCGTTCCTTATTTAAGGATAATCGAATCTTTCCGAATAAAGAAAATAAGCAACTGTAGATTAAGAATAAACCAGAACCCCAAAAAGGTAGAGAAAGGAAAACAAATAGTAAATTAATGGGAAAAACGCCACTACTCACAGCACCAACAGTCCATAATAAAGTTAGCGAATTCCAAGCGGTTGTAAATAAGCCCAAGAATAACAATGATTTATGAAAGCCGATTGGTGGAATCAGTATTTCTAAATTATCTTCCTGTTTATGGAGTGAAATTCTGCTTCCCCGTGGCTGAGTAAGTTTAATTCCCTTGGAGTTTAATTTATTATCAAACCTGTTTGATATTAATTGCTGAGTATTGGGAATCCAATTTTTACCATTCCAATACCAAGCACCTCGAATAAATTGAGAAAATATTGGTTTAACTTGTTCCAAACATAACAATGCTTGACGCGCAGATAATAGACGCGTTTCTAAAGTGGGTTCGGTAAGAGCTTTCAACCATTGAGTAAATCCATCACTCAAAGAAGTTAAATTCTCAAACTGAATTCGTCCATTACGAACAGGTAAATCTGCTGGATGAGTACCCGTCACCAAATAAATTAACGTCGCACCTAAACTGTAAATATCCGAAGCAGGTGAGGCGCGATCGCCAAATTGTTCGAGGGGCATATATCCATAGGTTCCCACTACAGTACGAGTTTCACTTTCATCACGTGCAGTTTGTATAGAACCAAAATCAATTAAATATACATCTCCGACATAATTCCCAGATCTATCTGCTAATAAAATATTACTCGGCTTGATATCGCGATGAATAACTGGTGGAGAAAGAGAATGTAAATAAATTAAGATATCTAACAGCTTTGTACCAATTTGTTTTACTTCTGCTTCCGTAAAAGTACGTCCAGACTTTACATACTGTTCTAAAGTCTGTGCCGGGATATAAATTTGTGCTAAGGCAAATCCAACATATGGCGTTTCGACTTCAAAATAATCTATGTAGCCCGGAATTGAACTATGTGATAAATTCTTTAACGTCCGGGCTTCCCGTTCAAATAACTTGAGGTCATCCCATTCAAAATCACTGTGAAAAGAAAGTAACTTAATTACAACTAGCCTCGCGGTTTGTAAATCGCGGACTAATAAAGTTCTTCGTCCAGTTTTTTTTGCTAATTGAGAAAGTACTTCGTAGCGATTAGCCAATACCTCACCAATCATTTTGACGCACCCTCGCTTGAATTTTAATACCCGAAGTCGCCATAGACGGCTTTTATAGTTTTATTTTTACAGCCCCAAACAAATTATTATATCTAAATTATGATGACGAATAAGCTGTGGCCC
Source organism: Cyanobacteria bacterium P01_D01_bin.50 (assembly GCA_039200565.1). GTDB lineage: Bacteria > Cyanobacteriota > Cyanobacteriia > Cyanobacteriales > Nostocaceae > Rivularia. The sequence goes on from JBCCSG010000034.1 coordinate 26,049, forward strand.
TATATTACTCCAGGAATTCCAGATGAATTATTCGAGCGTTTACCGGGAATTCCCTTGAGTAAGCGAGAGATCCGATTACTACTTATTTCCCAACTGCGACTGCGACAATCTGACGTACTATGGGATATTGGTGCGGGTACGGGTACAATTGCCATTGAAGTCGGATTATTATGTCCCCAAGGAAGAATTATTGCTGTAGAAAGAGATGAAGAAGTCGCCAACCTCATCCGCCACAATTGCCAGCGTTTTGAAGTAGAAAACGTGGAAGTAATTGAAGGTAGCGCACCCGAATGCTTGCATCATCTTAAAGAGATACCCCAACGGGTTTGTATTGAAGGAGGACGTTTTGTCACGGAAATCTTACAAACGGTATGGAAATACTTGCCTTCACATGGTCGAGTAGTAGCAACAGCTGCTAATCTAGAAAGTCTGTATGCTGTTTCTCAAAGTTTTGCAACATTGCAAGCAAGAAACGTTGAAGTTGTTCAATCTGCTGTTAACCGCCTAGAAATGCGAGGTTTTACTCAAGCCTTCGCAGCTGTAGATCCAATTTTTATTCTCAGCGGCGAAAAGTTAGATTGATATTCTTTAATAAGCGTAGATTAACTGTCACAATTATATTTAGCAATCATTTTATCCGGCAAAAAGCTCAACCTTACGTTTCGCTAATTAATCTGATAATTTGAGATTAGATTTTGTGGAAATACACTCGCACCCGAAAAAGGGGGATTGCTTGTGTCGGTTTGAGTTTTGATAAACTTTCTCAAATATTCGACTCAAAACTAAAATTATCAATCCAAAATCCAAAATTCTATTATCTGTCTATGTCTTTGTCTCGGATTTTAAGTGGAATTATTGCGATCGCCCTAGCTTTAGGTGCCACTATGCTGGGAGGATGGTATTTTACATTTTTATATGTAGTCGTCATCTTTCTGGGGCAACGAGAATATTTTAATTTAGTACGAGCCAAAGGCATAGCTCCGGCAGCTAAGACTACAATGGTTGTCAGTCAAGTTTTATTAGCAATTTGTACTATTGATAGCAATTTAGCTGATGCTGTAATGCCAGTAGCGGGTACATTTATCTGTTTTTATCTGCTGTTTCAACCAAAAATGGCATCAATAGCTGATGTTTCCGCTTCAATTCTCGGCTTATTCTACACTGGATATTTACCAAGTTACTGGGTGCGTTTGCGAGCAATTGATACCGCTAATTTCAGTAACTTACCTTTAGGAGGCTATTTCCCACCTTCCTTAACACCATTTACAGGTAGAGAAAATTTTTCCGCTTTACCATTAGGATTAGGTGTAACCCTTCTCACCTTCACCTGTATTTGGGCTGCCGATATCGGTGCCTATTTCTTTGGTAAATATTTCGGAAAAACACCTTTATCGGGTATCAGCCCGAAGAAAACTGTAGAGGGAGCGATCTTTGGAATCACTGCAAGCGTTGTAGTCGGAATTGCACTAGCTTACTACATTAATTTACCAAAATTTTATGTTACAGGTGCCGCCTTAGGCTCGCTAATTGGAATTGCCAGCCTCTTAGGCGATTTAACCGAATCCATGCTCAAACGCGATGCAGGAGTTAAAGATTCAGGAGATTTAATTCCCGGGCACGGAGGAATTTTAGACCGTACTGATAGTTATATTTTTACTGCTCCATTAGTTTACTACTTCGTAACCCTGCTTTTACCGCTCCTTAACTGAGATTGGAGTTAACAGGGTACTTTCCCAGGCTCCTAAGTCGCACATTTTCAAATCCTTATCTAACAAAAGTTTCAGCCTAAGTCAAAATATGTGCTGTTGAAGAGTATGGAAGCCCTTGACTTGGTTTTTATCAAAAAATTAAGGTTTCAAACTTTATACTGAGCGATTAAACGAAGGAAGAAGGAAGAAGGAAGAAGGAAGAAGTTTGGAATTGGGATGGGGATTTAAACCCCAACCCAATTCTTACACCGTATGACGGTGGGGAATTAAACCCATATGTTTAAGTTAAATTACATCAAAAAATATTGGTGCAATATATGGTCAGTTAACCCCCTTTCAATCTGATGCCTAATATCCTCATCGTTGATAATCTAGGAAAGATATAGTACAAAATAATAATTTTTTCCCTTAATTGTCTATTGAGCGTCGATCATGGATTAACATTAATTAGTCCTCGAATTAGGAGTTTACCAGGGATCAATTCTAGATCTTGAATTTCTACATCAGAACCGAGATCTATATACTCACCATCAGCACTTTCAAGCAAAGTCATTGTATCTGTTTTAACGATAATAGGTGCGATACGTAACTCATGGGAGCTAAGTAAATTTAACCCTATACAAATATTTAAGGGTTGAAAATGATTTTCTTCTTCCTTGATGGCAAAAATAGCAATTTCATCATTTTTAATTGTCACTTTTTGCCAACTAGTAGTTGATTTGGAATTGGGGTCGTGTTCTGGTAAAAGTTTAACTAGAATATCATTTAAAGCAGTTGATAATAATGTACTAGATAAAGAAGCTGATAAGTCAGCTTCCTGTTGACTTAATTCGCCGAATACTGGTACCGTTTCCAACAATTTTAATTGTTCTCCTTTGAGAATAGAGCCAATATTGATGCGAATATTTTTTGCGACTAGATTGACAAAGGATAAATGAAGACCTTGATAAACTGCACTTTTTGCAACAATAGATACACTAGGTATGCGACCAGAAAAAATTTGGCTAGCGGTGGCTTGAATATCAATTTGAAGTTGTTCAATATTACTTACCTGTGTTCTTAACCAAAGTTTAATTGCTCCCGCTAGGATATTTGTGACTAATCTAAACTTATTTTTTTTCAACATTTTAGAGTTATAAAGATACTGGAGGCAATTGAAAACTAACGGGCACCCTTCACAAGTAAAGAAACAACTATTAACTGTATCAAAACAGCTTTTCAATTATAAAGCATCAATACTATATTCTTATTTAGATATGAACTGATGGGATATCAGTAAAAATACATGGAGGTTCGGTTACAAAAAATTATTTCACAATGGGGTATAGCCTCACGTCGCCAAGCAGAAGAGATGATTAAGCTTGAACGGGTGAGGGTAAATGGTGTCTTGGCGCACCTAGGACAAAAAGTAGACCCCGAAACAGATACTATCACCGTTGATGGGAAGACAATTTCGGCTTCGCCACGTCCAGTTTTAACTTATTTGTTAATTAATAAACCAATAGGGGTTGTTTCTACGTGTTACGATCCTCAAGGCAGACCGACAGTATTAGATATATTACCAGAAGAACTGCGCAGAACGCGGGGAATTCACCCAGTTGGTCGTTTAGATGCCGACTCTACGGGAGCATTGATATTAACAAATGATGGAGATCTGACATTTAAGCTTACCCATCCGCGTCATAACATTCCTAAAACTTATCACGTTTTGGTAAAAGGGCATCCATCAGAAGAAAAGTTGCAGATATGGCGTGAGGGTGTTTTTTTAGATAAGAGAAAAACGCGAGCCGCTCGAATCAAGCTAATCGAGAAAATAATGGGAAACAGTTGTTTAGAAATCGTTCTCAAGGAGGGAAGAAACCGTCAAATTCGCCGTGTAGGTAAAAAATTGGGATATCCGGTAATTAAACTGCATCGTACCGCTATCGGTGACCTAAAACTGGAATTACCCAAAAATAAATATTTACCGCCAGGTAGTTTTCGCTATTTAACAGATAAAGAAGTTCTCTATTTGCAGTCGTCTATTGCAATAAATTCCTATTAATGACTCAGATGTTTGAAGGAGCGCAAAAAAAATGAAGTGGTTCAGAAGGAAGGAAAAAGAAAAAGTAATTCCCACAACTTCATTAGAAGAGCAAAGAGCGGAAAAGTTGGCACAAATGGGCACACAGCTTAAGGCTACACGGGAACAAAATGGGTTTTCGTTGGAAGAAGTGGTAATGCACACCAGAATTCCCCGACGACTATTGAAAGGGATAGAAGAAGCCAACTTTGACGATCTGCCAGAACCAGTTTATATTCAAGGTTTAATTAGACAATATGCTGATGCATTAGGCTATAAGGGGGCCGAATTCGCCTCTACATTTCCAGTAGGTAAAAGTAGAGTCAGTCTCAAACCCGTTTGGAAAAATCCGTCATTCGCTCAATTACGCCCAACTCATCTTTATTTGCTGTATGTCTTCTTAATTGTGGGTTCTGTAACTAGTTTATCAAACTGGTTGAGTGATGCCACAATGATGACAAGTCACACTCAACCCATTGAGAACTTAGATAAATCAGTTAATAACACCAAACTGGGTTCAAGTAAGCCCAAATTAGTAAGTCAAACAAAAAAAGAAGTTCAAGTAGGGGTTACTTTAAAAGAATCATCTTGGATTAAGGTAATAGCCGACGGTAAAACCACTTTTGAGGGAACCTTAGTAGAAGGAAGCAAACGTACTTGGAAAGCCCAAAAAGAACTTACTGTCAAAGCGGGGAATGCTGGAGGAGTTTTAGTAAGCGTCAACCAACAGAAAGCCAAAGAAATGGGAAAACCCGGACAAGTTGAACAACTTCGAGTTGCACTTAATTAAATTGGATATGGGGATAATGGTAAAAGATAAGAAGCCAATAGTTGTGAGAAATACATTCATAACTCCTTACTCCTTACTCTTTCTCCCCATCACCCCATTTTAGCCAATTGGCGATCGTCCGAAGAATTGGACAAAACTTTTCATTCGTTGGGATAATTCGGAATTCATGGCTTCACTTCGATAACGCCATTCCCAGTTACCAACTCCATAGCTGGGAATATTCATTCTGGCATTGGATCCCAATCCCAAAATATCCTGTAAGGGGAAAATCGCCACATTGGCAACAGAAGCCAAAGCTAAACGAATCATATCCCAATGTACGCCGTCATGACTTATAGAACCTAAATAGAAACATAAATTGCGTTTTTCTACATCGCTCGCTTTCTCATACCAACCTACGGTAGTATCGTTATCGTGAGTTCCGGTATAAATTACACAATTATTCTCTTGGACGTTGAAAGGTAAATAAGGATTGCCAGCGTCTCCACCAAAAGCAAACTGTAAAACCTTCATACCGGGAAATTCAAACTTATCCCGTAAAGCTTCCACTTCTGGAGTAATAGTTCCTAAATCTTCCGCTAATACTGGTAAAGTACCAAGTTGTTTTTTAATTGTTTCAAACAACTTATCTCCTGGTGCTTTTACCCACTCGCCATTTACAGCAGTTTCTTCACCCAAAGGTACAGCCCAAAAAGCTTCAAATCCCCGGAAATGGTCGATACGAATGATATCAACATAATCGAGCATCGCTTCAAAACGTTGCACCCACCAATTAAACTTTTGCTTTTCCAATTGCTTCCAATCGTAAACTGGATTACCCCACAATTGACCGGTAGCGCTAAAGTAATCTGGTGGTACACCAGCCATTAATGCTGCTTCTCCAGTATCTTTATCTAAACAAAAAATATCCGGATTTCCCCAGACATCAGCGCTATCATGAGCTACATAAATAGGAATATCCCCGACAATCTGAACACCGCGATCGTTCGCGTATTTTCTTAATTCCGACCATTGGCTATAAAATTGGAACTGAAGAAACTTGTGATAAAAAACTTCCGAATCTAATTCTTTTTTCGCCAAATCGATCGCCTTAGGTTTACGCTTGGCAATATCTTTCTCCCAAGTATTCCAGCTGGCACCCCCGTTACTATCCTTAAGCGCCATAAATAATGCATAATCATCAAGCCAATAAGCTTTTGAATCGCAAAATTCTTTAAATGCTTTTTGCTGTTCTTTAGTAGAATTAGCTTTGAAATTAGAGCAAGCTTTTTTCAACAAAGGGATTTTAGTTGATTCAACTCGCTGATAATCTACATTATCTAGGGGAAATTCCGGTATATTAGCAAAATCCTCATCAGCCAGTAAAGCCTCATCTAGCAACTTTTCGGGGCTAATCAATAGAGGATTACCCGCTAAAGCCGAATAACACATATAAGGTGAATTACCAAAACCAGTAGGCCCTAAAGGTAAAATTTGCCAATACTGTTGATAACCATCTTTGAGAAAATCAATAAAACGGTAAGCTTCATTGCCTAAATCGCCAATACCAAAGCGACTGGGAAAACTAGTAGGATGAAGTAAAATACCGCTGCTTCTAGGAAAAGGCATAATTTATCCTAACTATAGAAAAAGCGTATCCAATAGAATCTATCACAATGTTACTTGTTAGTGGTTAGTTGTTAATAGTTAGTTGGCGAGTGGTTAGTTATGGGTTAAAAGTAGTTATTACTAATAACCTCCGGTTCAATTTCTTATTCTTCATGACTATGAATTACCAAAATCCAGCTCCTACAGTAGATATCATTATCGAGTTAATTGATAAACCACATCGACCGATAGTATTAATTGAACGTCATTACGAACCTCTCGGTTGGGCTATTCCTGGTGGTTTTGTGGATTATGGGGAAGCTGTGGAAACTGCTGCAAAAAGAGAAGCTTTGGAAGAAATTGGTTTGGAAGTGGAGTTAGTTGAACAGTTTCATGTATATTCCGATCCCAAGCGTGATGCACGTAAACATACGATAAGCATTGTGTTTATTGCAACGGCTAAGGGAGAAGCAAAAGCGGGTGATGATGCTAAAGATGCAGCGATTTTTGAGTCTTGGAATGTACCTGGAAATTTATGTTTTGACCATGATCGCATTTTGCAAGATTATTGGCGATATCGGCATTATGGCATACGTCCGGGGGTTTAGAATTTTTATTTAGGATTTTATTGAATCAAAAACAGCGCAAATTGACTTGTTGGAACAACGAATTGAACTACCGCTGCGCTTTATTCTATTACTCCCGAAACGGGCTTGCAATTAACTCATTAAAACCTGATTCTACTTCTAGCCCGCTTCGGGAGCCGCTTCGCTAATAGAATAATAGTTCAATTCTTAAATAGGATGGCCCGCAACTGGCACATTTTTTCTTGTAGGGGAGGCAAAAAGGGGTGTAGATTTTCTTCCCCCTTTATTGCCGTTGTGTGACATAACGTAAGATGGCGGAACGTAATAATAAGGCTTGTGGTGTCACGCACCAACCCCTGATTGTGACCAAAAAAAATCGGATACAAGCCCCCGGATTTATCCGTGGAATAAAAAAAATGTTTCCTTATTTTCAAGCCCCTCGATTCATCGATGGGGTAATAATTCTAAATTCTTCATGTCTTATTCTAAATTCGCAATGACACTTACGTCAGTCCTGTTAAATTTA
>JBCCSG010000035.1:0-32719 GCA_039200565.1 Cyanobacteria bacterium P01_D01_bin.50
GATAGTTGGGCTGCTGCTGTTGTGGATGAATTAGAACAATTACCTCAAGATATTTACATAGATAAATACAGGATGAGCGGCTTTTGGGATACTCCTCTAGATAGTATTTTAAGAAATTTAGGTAAAACAACATTATTTTTCACGGGTGTCAATGCCGACCAATGCGTTCTCTGTACCTTACAAGATGCTAATTTTTTAGGATATGACTGCATTTTAGTAAAAGACTGTACGGCGACTACTTCTCCTGAATATTGCTGGCTAGCGACGCTTTATAACGTTAAACAATTGTTTGGTTTTATTACAGATTCCCAAGGCATTGTAGAAGGAATTAGACTGAAGGAGTGAGGAGATGGGGAGTTGAGAGTTATGAATTATGAATTATGAGTTAGGAATTATGAGTTATGAGTTATAAAGGCGGAAAGTAAGTAGGTGGAAAAAAATTATCGTTATGACAAGGGAATAGTGAGTAGTAAGTGGTGAGTAGGGATAAGCCGGAGGTAGACGCGCAAGCATCAAGGGTTAAGTGCCGGAATTTTTTTCTTCTAAAAAAATCACGGGTGCTCGTCAACTCGGCGGAGAAGCTAATTTAGATTTTGTAACATAGCTTGATTTATTAATGCCTATCGACTTATTTCTTATTTATTAATTAGAAATACCCAACTACCAACTACCAACTACTAACTACTAACTACTAACTACTAACTACTAAAAAAAATGATTAACAGTTGCGTAATTCCAGTTATTAAGTCTCCATCTGATTATCAAGCGTATCGTATTAATCCTAATGATTCTAACCGTTTGGCGATTGTTTTCGATCCGGCGATCGCCAATTCGTCTTTGACTTGTTGCGTGGAGATTTTCGATGTGGGTGGTAAGACTCCACCAAATCGTCATTCCTTTGCTTTAGAGATGTTTTTTGTTCTTAAGGGTGAAGGTAAAGCAACTTGTGATGGTAAAACTATAAATATCAAAGCCGGAGATAGTTTACTAGTTCCTGCGACTGGTACTCATTTGATCGAAAATACAGGTTCTGGACGTTTATATACTTTAACTATTATGGTTCCAAATGAAGATTTTGCTGAATTAATTCGCAGCGGTATACCTGTAGAATTAGATGAGGAAGATATGGCTGTTTTGGGAAGAAGATATCAATGAAGAATTTAGAATTAATAATGAAGAATTAAGAATGGCATTTAGCAATTATAAAAGTATTAGTGCTGTTATTAAGAAATTTAAAATTAAGTACCTACAGGAAAATTTTATGCAGTTAGTAGATTTTCCTGTTAAAGAGTCATTTAGAGAGGAACTGGAGCTATTATTTACAGATGGAGTTGTTGATAATTCTGAAGATGCTATAGGAATCCGGTTTGATTTTTGAAATGATTTGTGTGGGCAGGCAAGAGGCAAAAGGCAATAGGCAATAGGGTTCTAGAAGATTAAGAGGTACTGATATTTTTTCAATTTTCAAGTAGGATTCCTATATTTGCGAGAATCTGATTTATCCGGTATTGAAAGAAGTTTGGAAAAATTACAGAAGCAAATTAACCCTTTGGAGCCATGAAACGCTAATTTATGACGAGGATTTATCCGGCATTCCTGATTATACTGTTACCCAAAGAAATCCTCTGGGAACCATTGTTTTTGATAAACCTTATTTTTTAACAGTTGAAGCTAAACAGGATAAATTTGAAGAAGGATGGGGACAATGTTTAGCAGAAATGATCGCCGTACAGCGACTAAATAATGATTTAGATAATGATGTTTTTGGAATTGTTTCTAATGGTCGAATATGGCAATTTGGTAAAATTAAATCAGATATTTTTACTAGAAATCAAGATTTGTACTTAATTCAGGATTTAGATAAATTATTTGCAGCAGTAAATTATATATTTCAGCAATGTGAATTACTAATTCAATTACGAAAAAATTAGAATTTATAATTAATAAATTTTAACGTGGAAGTACATCATTCAAACTGAGTTTTATTTTGGGAAAAAGTGGTGATTCAATTAATTGATTAAGTCGGTATTGTTTTTGAATGTAGGAATCTTCAACTAATTGACAAACCGTGAAAGTTGGTTGTTTAGGTTTACCTATAAATGCAATACCACCCAATCCAAGATAATCTACAATCCAGTATTCTTGAATACCTAAAAGTGAGTATTCTTCAACTTTGCGTGCATAGTCGGTTTCCCAATTACTACTGACTACTTCGACAGCTAATTTTACAGTATTTCCTAATGTTATAACTGGTTCTCTTTCCCATAGCGGTTCGTTACATAAAAGCGTTTCATCTAGAACTACTACATCGGGACGACGAATTGTAACAGCTTCTGAGAGGGGACGAATTAAGCAGGTACGGGGAATAAACCAAGGTAATTTTTCTGCAACTAAATGGATACCAACTTGAGTTGCTAGTTTACCAGCTACTGTTTCATGAGGCCCAGTGGGTTCCATGTCAATTAATTCTCCATCTGCCAATTCGTAACGAAAATTATCTTTATATTCAGCAATAAAATCTTCTATATTAAATAATTTCGACGATGATGATATTGATGTCATTAGAGTAATTCAAATACATTATTGCATCAATTATAATTAAATAAATCTACAGGAAAATAAGAGCATCCTACTAAATTTAAATAAATAATCTACACAATACCCTATAAGGGTATCGCTACAATTACGAAGCCCACAAAGGTGGGCTTAAAGTTCCCGGAGTCTAGCGCATACATATTGTTTGCTAGGGTTATACTTAACTGTTCGCCGTTTATTGTTAATTGTCTAAGCTGGAATCACAAATTCTTTATCTCCACCAAGTTCAAATGCTGTATGAATTGCTTTCAAAGCTTTGACTCCTTCACTTTCTGCAACTACACAACTAATTTTGATTTCTGAGGTGGTAATCATTTGAATGTTGATTTCTTCACGGGATAGGGCTTCAAACATTTTCGCTGCAACTCCTGGTTGTCCTACCATTCCCGCACCAACTATACTTACTTTGGCAATTTCCATGTCAAGCACTACTTCACCCCAACCGCATTCTACTCCTGTTTTCTGCAATAGTTCTTGGGCTGCTTGGGCATCTACTCTCGCTACCGTAAAAGCGATATCTCGCGTTGGAATATCTTTAACTAAATGACAGCGCTGGGATTGAATAATCATATCAACACTGATATTGTGGTGCGATAAAGTTCCGAAGATTTTTTCTGCCATCCCGGGTAAATCTGGAACTCGACGAATTCCCAAACGGGCTTGTTTCATATCAAGGGCTACACCACGTACGGGAGGCTGGGAAGCTGATGGGATAGCCTGATGCGGTAATGGGGAGTAAGAATCATCAACTTCAATGTCAAATGTTTCTCGTAGTGCAGCTACGGCTTTGTCGGAATTTTCACTGTCAATTACACAACTAATTTTGACTTCACTCGTAGAAATCATTCTAATATTTATTCCCCTGCGCGCTAGGGCAGAAAACATTTCAGCAGCAACACCAGGACGACCAATCATTCCTGCACCGACTATACTTACTTTAGCAATCTGCTGCTGTACCATGACTTCTGCTTCTTCTGCTTCTCCATTACTAGAAGTGCGAAGTGCGGGTGCAATGGCTGACGCGACTGCCTCAGCTTGATTCAAAATAGGTGCCATTACCGTAAAGGCAATGTCGTTTGTATTACCGTCATGAATGGACTGAATAATTAAATCTACATCTACTTTTTGACGAGCTATTTCCCCAAATAACTGGGCTGCAACCCCTGGTTTATCCGGTACCCGTAATAAAGATATCTTGGCTTGATTAGTATCAAATTCAACATCGTCAACGGGACGGGCAATTTCTAAATTAACTAGCGATCGCGGTTTTGGTATTGCCGAATCAACTACAGTGCCGGGATCGTCGGTCCAACTCGAGCGTACCACTAAACGCACGCCGTAATTACGAGCAATTTCTACTGCACGGGGGTGAAGGACTTTTGCTCCTAAAGAAGCTAATTCCAACATTTCATCGCTAGTAATGTTTTCCATCAATCGTGCCTCTGGAACCAAACGAGGATCTGTAGTTAATATCCCAGGCACATCTGTATAAATTTCACATTTCTCAGCACTTAATGCAGCAGCGATCGCCACTGCTGATGTATCGGAGCCACCCCGCCCTAAGGTAGTTATTTCTAACTCTTCAGTACTGCTAACTCCTTGAAAACCAGCAATTACAACAACTTTCCCAGCTTCGAGACATTTCTCTATACGTTGAGTAGCAATATGCAAAATACGAGCACGGGAATGTTCGGCTTCAGTCACAATTCCTACTTGAGCACCAGTTAGAGAAATTGCTGATTGTCCGATTTCCTGCAAAGCCATACTAACCAAAGCAATAGATACCTGTTCGCCAGTGGAGAGCAACATATCCATTTCTCGACGAGAAGGTGCCGAAGAAATATCAGAGGCGAGTTTCACTAGTCCATCAGTAGTTTTTCCCATAGCAGAAACTACTACTACCAGAGAATTTCCGGCTTTAACCGTTTCGCAAACGCGCTTTGCGACTGCTTGAATGCGTTCAACTGAACCAACAGAAGAACCACCGTATTTTTGAACTATGAGTGCCATAATAATTTTGCAGGGGAGTAATGTTGCTGTTTCAACGCCGCGATCGCCATTAGAAAAGATACCACAAGGCACTGCCTATATATTTAACTTATCAGAATTTACACTCGTACTGAAGTCTGGTGTTACAATTTTTGGATTATTTTTACGATTGGAGAGAGGGGGAAGAGGGGGGAGATTTTTTAGCTAGTTAAAAACAACTAAGTTTTGACTGCCACTTTAGCGTTACTCTGCGAGCGATGTACATATCCGCCCAGGGTGATCGTAAGGTGATAATTAATCTGTTGGATTGCCAAAACTGATTTATCGAAGCTTCACATTGTAACTTAAAATTGTGCGGTTAAATTTTTATTCATATCTAGATATACCTAACCACACATTACGCTAACGATAAAGCTGCTTTTTGTGTCGATCGCAATTTAGATATTTTTTTCATTTAATAAAATATTGCTCGAGAATATCGATAGTTTGTCGGCAAGAAGATAACTTGACAACAGTCCTATGGTATTAAGGTAGAACTTATTAAAGTGCGATTGAGGTTAAATACTGTGGACGTAATGTTACAAACAGCTAAAGAGTTACATTCAGAACTACTAGATTTTGTATTGTCAGCAGAGGGAGATTTAGCAGTATCCTTAGAAACTTTTAGTGCGGAGCAATTAGCAAATTTTTCTGAATCTCAGTATCAAGGTGCGGTTCAAAATGAAATGGTGCTAAATATGTTTCTTACTCAAGGTTATGTAGGAGACAAACAACCAATTGATATATTTTTGGAATCTCATCCCGATTTATCTCCCGAACAACGCCATATTGTCAAGAATTGGCGACGCAGTTTTGCAGGTTTGTTTGTAGTTGAGCAGATTTTGGATGATGGTTTTAAATTGAGAAACTGGTTAACAGATAAACAATATGTAGTAAAAACAGATCCCCAAGAGCAACAAGAGCTAAAACGTGCTAAGGATGGAGAAATTTTATTAACCCGACTTGTACCCGTAAATGATAACTTCTGGATGTTTTCTTCACCGGTTACCTTGATGGGTAGATTGGGTAAACCAAAATTAGCTGTAGCAATTGGTAATTTTAAGAAAAATTACACAAATTATCTGTATGGAGATGCACCGGAATTACTGGAAGAAGCATGGCTTTCTGTAGAAAAATACCACCAAGGGTTTATTGACTTTTTCGGCAGCGATGAAGTTACTTTGCCGGGATATGAATTAGAAAAGCAACTGAGCGAACTTCAAGAACAAGTTACTCAAAGTAGATTGGAAGCAGCAGGGATTGATAGCTCCAAATCCCTAAAGGAAATGGTGGAATCAGCGGATATTTCTACTGAAGAGATAGCCCAAACAGCACAAGGAATTGATGTAGAAGCCAAAGCTATCTCAGGGGCATTAGATAGTAACAAAAGTGTCAAAATGGTAATGCCTAAAGTAGAGTTACCCCCACATCTGAAAAAAGCAGAAGAAGTTACCGTATTGAGTTTTCCTCGTTGGGGGCAAATATTCTTGACAAATTATGCTCAATTCAAGAAGTTTCTCGCAAATGATAATAGCAACGAACAAATAGATGCTTCAAATTTGGTACGGGAATATCTGGAGTCACCGGAGATCAAAGCTTGTGTTTGGTATCGTTTATCAGAAAAGTATCCCGAACAATTAGAGAAGTTGTTGCAGAAAGTCTTAAATCGTCCGCAATTTAAACTCGCAAAAGATAATTCCGATCTGTTAGAAGAATTTAACAACAGTTTAAACCCGGAATTACCTGAAATCGCCAGCGTTCCTTTACATTTACACAATCTTTTTCAAGAAGCATTATCGGAAGTCAAAGGAAAGAGTAGTAAGAAAAGTAAAACTAAGTCCAAAGGAGGATTCGGCTGATAATTGCGATCGACAACAATCTATACTTATGTTAACAACTTCTATTATTAAATAATAGTAAAATTGTAGTAAATATTCAGCTAATATGGTTTCAAACTAAGAGAGACCATATCCATTCTTGCTTAATAATTATTTACTTAGTTCCATTTACCGAAAACCAATTTCCTATTCCTTTAGAATCTTAAGATTACGTCTGATTATAGATGTGCTTTTTTGTTGTCAATTGATAAATTAAGAGCAACGAAACGAATACAACTATTGTTGAGGACAACAAAGTATGAATATTATTGCATGGGCACTTTTAGGTCTTATCGCTGGTGCTATAGCCAAAGCCATATATCCCGGGCATCAAGGTGGTGGAATAATAGCAACAATGCTATTAGGTATTGTTGGTGCATTTGTTGGTGGCAGCTTATTCACATTTCTAAATACGGGAACAATAGGGTTAACTGCAGCTGGTTTTAGCCTTGGTGGAATTGTTGTTGCTGTCATCGGCGCAATAGTTGCTATTTTCATCTGGGGTTTAATCACCAGACGTACTGCTTAATAATTCTTCAATAAAGATTCTTTTGGAACTTTGGAAATAACTTTGAGACAATGGGGATAGATTTAAAATTTTAGCTATTATTATTCCCCTAGCCAAAAGAATCTATTTTTTCTATAAACGGCCTAAATTAATCGGAAAATAAATCGTAATGTGTAAGTAAATATGACTGCGCGGGATAAAAATGGGAGTTAAGCATTCGATAATAAATGCTTAATTCCCGTTTAATTTTAAAAATAACTTTTGTATAGAAAAATTTGTGCAGAGCAATTTGACTCAAGAAAGTTATTGAAGTGAAGATGATTCCCAATATTTTTCAAATTTATAAAATTTACAGAGTAATATAAGCGTCTTGCCCTGGAATAAAGTTTAACTTTTAAATGCCAACTTTTAATTTTCGCAAAGCAGTTGAAAATTACACCAAAGCGATTCACTCTCATTACAAAAATACGATATTTACTCCCTTCTCTCTCCCTTCGCTAAGGGAAAAGAAAAGGGAGTAAAGTTTCCTAATGTATCTTACTATAAATTTACTTTCTTGTTGGAATATATACATTAGGTAAAAATTTTTAAAGAACATAGATAAGAGTTAAAAAGTAAAAATAAAAATGTGTTTCTGTAACTATTTGTAGGAAAGCTGACATTTTTTATCAAAAAAAGAATTGTTGTATACCAATCTCAAATTTCTTAATTTATCTATCAAGGCTAATAAAAATATTGTAGCTTTTTAATGCCTGTTTTTCTTGTCTATCGGTTTATATTGAAAATCGTAATAAACGAACACAATTCCTTCTTAAGGAGAATCACACTATGGTAAGCATTCTTGCATGGATAGTTTTAGGTGCTATTGCTGGTATTATCGCTAAACTAATCGTTCCTGGCGATCAAGGTGGTGGATTAAATATCCCAACAATCATTCTAGGTATTGTTGGTGCATTTGTTGGTGGTGGATTGTATTCATTCATTACAGAAGGTACCGTCGTACTACCTGTAGCTGCTGGTTTCAATTTTCCTTCAATTATTACCGCTGTAGTTGGCGCAATTATCGTTGTTGCTATTTGGGAACTAGTTAGCAAGCTTTTCAACAAATAATAAGTCTGAAGTAGAGATTCTCTTGGAGCGCTGGAAACGAGTTTTAGAGAATGGGGATGCTACAACATCGGTAGTATAGAAAAGAATAAATAGCTTTTTAGTTATTACTCCCCTAGCCAAGAGAATCTATTTTTTCTATAAACTTCCTAAATTAATCAGAAAATAAATCCTAATTTTCAGGTAAATTCGATCGTACCCGATAAAAACGGGACTTAAGCACTTTTTGTGAGAGTGATTAAGTCCCGTTTAATTTTGAAATCAGCTTTTGTAGCGAAAAACTTGTGTCTTGTCGATTTAAATGAAGATTGCCAGATGAGAGCACTCCACAAGGGGGAAGTCAAAAGTACTAAACTTCCCTCTCTCTCTGACTCTCTCCCTCTATCTGTTTAGTTTAGTGAATTAATAGTGCGAGAATTTCAACCACAAGCTTTTCGAGGTTTTTTTAATTTCGTTGCATCTCTCGATTTCTTTGTGTATACCAACTTAGTCTGAAAAAACGATGATGTTGCAATTGCGGTTTGTATTGAGGATTTGGAGAAATATGATAAAGCATTTATAAAACAATTGAATACAAGTTTAACAAAAAGATTAACTCGGCTGTTCAGCCTTGAAAATAATAGGTTTTAATTTTCCGTGGTTTTCGCAAAAAAAGTATTTAATTATACTAAAAATATTTTAACTTTCATTTTTCTATATTAAAAATATTTGTTTGATGAAAAGCTTTAAAATATGTTGCGTTAGAGGTTTATGAGCGAATAGATTAGACTTGTAATCAATCAGGGAAAACATCATGAAATTTAATAAATTAGTATCAATTGTATCTAAAACTGCTCTATTAACTGCTTTAGGAACTGTTAGCTTTAGTAACTCAGCAAAAGCTTCTGGATTTAAGAATATTACAATTGGGGATAGAGATAGTTTTGGTTTCAATGAAAATGATTTATCAAAATACAAAGGAGCTTATGGTTACGAATTAGAAACTGGTGGACTTGCCGATATAGATGGTGACGGTATGCTAGGAGAAGGTGATGTATTACCAGATTTAACCGGAGATGGAAAACTCTCAACAGGCTCCCTGGATATTTTTGACAACCGTATAAGAAAAGAAAAAAATAATAGACTTGTGACGGGTGAGGGTTTTGAGGATAACGGAAGTCGTGGTTCCAAATTCACAGATATCTCTCTAGCGAAAAGTTATTTGAATCAAGTGAATGGATTGAATAACAAGAGCGAGCAGATTCAGAAAGTTATTAATAAAAGAAACGAAATTGAGGCAATAAAAGAAGAGCTACTAACAGGTGATCTTAATGCACGACAAACTAATAGAAAGAATAACAGAATAGAAAAACTTACAACTCAGATAAACAATCAACAAGAAAAATTTCCATCGCTTTCACTCTTAGAAATGCCAGTTTCACAATTAGAAAGCAAAAAAGAAGCTCTCGATCTCAAAATTAGTAAATTGGAAACCGACATTGAAAAACTGACAAAAGGGCAAAAACAACTAAAAGAGGGCAAGGTTAAAATTCCTCAGGCTAAATTCAAATTTGACTTCTTTGTCAAGGAAGAAGACGTTAATAAGGATAATCCATTCTACTTTAACCTACTGTTTGGTGATTACGATGTAAAAGATGCAAGAATAAAGTTTAAAAATAGAAACGGTGTTTTTGATGGATTATTAGCTGATGATGGACAATTATCTAAACAACGTAATAAAAAAGGAGAAGATGGTTTAATTCAATCGATATCTGCCGAATTAAACTTTGATGATATATTTACATATAATGCTGAAAGAGGTGGATATGATGGTTACTTAAAAGCGCAAGTAATTGCCAAAGACGAACCATATCTGGCATTTGATTTCGCTGAAATTAGTACTGACACATCAGCTAATTCATTAAAATTTGCAGTGACTTCTCCTCAGGCTGTTCCAGAACCTACAACTGTATTAGGATTAGTCGCTGTTGGTGCTTTGAGTGCAAATTCTCTTAACAAACGCAAGAAAAAGTCATAGACAGAGCAAAATAGTTCTTAGCCTAGTGCTTATATTTATAGGCTAAGACAAATTATTCACAGTTATGGAGCATATGCATATGAATTGATAGTAGGGGCACAAAATTTTTGTGCCCTTAACTATGTATTTGTGTGACTAAAAAAACTTGCACTATCAAAAATCTCTGTTTTTAATTTGGAACTACCTAATATACAGTTACATATTCAACAAACTTATTGGCTGTATTTTTATCGACACAGACGAAAATTGCTAAGTAGATAAATACGAAGTTAATTAAAGTTTTGATAGATTTCATGACTTAATACCTCTACAATTGATTTTGATTGTTTGTCAGGACATTTATTAATTAGGGATGGGTATAGGTAGCTTATGCATAATTGAGAAAATAGATTTAATTTACTCCCATTGCAACTCGCGATAGTAGATTTTTTGTGTTCTCCTTCTCTCTTTTATTAGTATCGAGGATGACGCTGAGTAACTACCAAATGCTAACTGAGGATTTCGTAAGATTTAGCTGAGAAAACCCAGAATTACCTAAAGTCGAGCTAAGAGGATGTTTAAAAAGTATAGTTTTTAAAGCAATTGCACGGATTATCCCCTCTTTATAAGCGGGGATAATGGGGGATCTAATCTCAGATTAGGAATACTTAGAGACTTATCTAAACATGTATCGCCTGCCAGTGTAATTATCACTCAATAAAAAACCTCACCCCATTCCTCTCCAGAGAGAGGGTAATGTAAGTGGGTGAGGTTAACAGAGAATTAATCGGGTTTAATATTAAGAATTATGAATTACTCAGCAATTTTGGTATCTTGAACAGGTTGATTCCAAAGATGCAAGTAGATTAACTCTAATTGATTGCCTGCAGTTGCAAAATAATCCACACGACGCTCACGTAACATTACAAAAAATCGAAAACAAACAAATGCTAGTATTGCGATCGCGATTCCAGTTGCACTGCTAATTAATGTTTGCAAGATAGTATCCGCAGCGACACTAGCATCGCCACCATTTTTCAGAGTATTGAAAGTGGTAATTAAACCACCTGCCGTACCTAAAATACCCAACAATGGTGCAATAATAATTATGCTTTCGAGCAGCTTATCACTTCCCCCGATATTAACTAATTCCTTATCTGCTGCTGCTTGTAGTGCAAAATGAAAGTTTTCTGGAGTTGGATTGTTCAGCTTTAACGGTGCACAAAGAAAACGTCCAATTGCCAAATTTTCAGAATCCGTTGCTATGTCTTCTGCTTTGTCTAAGTCGTATTGTGCTACAAACAGCACATCTTGCACTACCTGTCTTTCTTGAATCACCAACTTCAACCAAAACAAAACGCGCTGTATTGCGTAAGCTAAGGTTACAACCGATATAATTAGCAGAGGAAACATCATAAAGCCCCCTGCTATAAAAAGTCTGGTCATTTTTACTCAGGTAAGCGCCTACTGTAATGAATAATTCGCCGCTATTTTGTAGAATACCTGAGATATACCACTGGTTAGGTTAAGGCAAGTTTTATCAAAGGATAAGTTGTAGTAAATGGTGACATTTGGCAGAGGAAAGAGAGGGAAAGGGGGAGATGGAGAAAATAAAATATTTCTAACTACTCACTCCTAACTCTTAACTCAATATCCCCAATTCCCTATTTATTGTCTATTTCCTCAAAATATGGATAGCGGCACCGGCAGCAGCACCGTTGATGGTGTTACTGAGGGTGTTGTCGCGGTTGGTTATTTCGCCTACTACGGTACCAGTCGCCGCACCAACTCCAATGTCTTGACCAAGGTTACCATCTTTTTTGTTTCTTCTACCGCTATTGGCAGCATTGACAGCGGCACCAGCAGCAGCACCATTGACAGCATTGGTGAGAACAGAATCATTATTGGTGATAATTCCGGTAATTGCACCTGTAGCAGCGCCAATTCCGATGTCTTTGAGCAAATCATCGTCAGCAGCAGCAGGTTTTGCTGATATTAGAGTCACACTAACTAAACTTGCTGCGATAATCCCTGGGAAGAATGGGCATTTTAAAAATCTATTCATTTCTACACCTGTTGTTGATAACTTGTTGGCAACTGTTTTTCGATATCTTGCGTCTCTTGTGAGAGAGATTCTTCTCCCTAGCCAAATAAATTTAGATATCAAAGCTATTTTTCGCAAATAGTGCAAGATACAGGATTATCGAAATCATTTTTCTTTAACGGGCACCCAGCCGGAATTTCTTTAGAAGAAAAAATTCCGGTTGAGAACTTTTGACCTATTTATATTCTAGACAAAAATAATTATGTGTTGCAGGGGATGTTACAGGGCGTATTTTAGATTCTCTTCTTTAAAGAGGTAGATGAGATTTATTAATACTTCCCGATTTAAGTAAAAAGGCTCTCTCATACATAGGAATGGCCGCAACTGGCCGCCTTTTCTCGTAGGGTGCTTGTACACTGACTGATTTATCCACGCAATAATAAGACGATCAGTGTACGGCACCAACCAGGAACTTGTGACAATTGCGGCCATTCCTGATATAGTATAAAATTTCTCCCTCTCTTCCCCCCTCCCTCAACACCGGTAATCATAAAGCCGGGAAGGGAGTAGTTAGAAAATTTATCAATTTTGATCGACGTTGCAGCAAGAATTGACTTATTTTCCAGAAAATAGATCAACTTTAATAGATTTTCAGGTGGAGAAAACTGGCGTTGCACCATCGAGATAGAAAAGAGCAGTAAATTCAAACCTCTATATAAAAAAGAACAACAATAATTACAACAGCAAGCGCTTTAAACAAACTAAATATAAAGACAGCCTCTTGAAGTCAATTTAGAGTTATCTGTATAAAAATAATCTCTAAATCCACTCTCTAGTGCCGGTAGATACGGAAGTCATAATTGAACAATCGGATTTTTTTGTTGAAGTTAGTCGTTATTCTATGAGTTTTCCGAAATCTTACCTTTCATAGACTACTCAAAAAGTTGATTTATTTCATTTCCAGAATTCTCCAAGGCAAAAATTATCAAGACTATGTAAAAAACAATAGTTACTATAGACATATATTTATCTACTGAGATAATTTGTATGTATTGAAACAACTTCACTACTGAAGCAGTGAATTTATCAAATATAAAAGTGCAATTATAGAGAAGGGTTTTTAGTCATGGTTGATAGCAAGAAAGTTGTAAAGAGTGTTGCTACTGCTACTGCTTTAACTGGTGCATTTGTAGCACCTGCAACTGCAAAAGCTGCCGATAACGATGCTCCAAATTCTATTCAAGAAACTATTCAAGAAGCATCTGATGCACAGAAAGCAGTAAAAGATGCACCGAAAAAAGTACAGGCTGCGAAAAAATCTTTTAACAACGTAAAAAAAGAGGCAAACAGAGAAATTAATAAGGCTAAAAATCTCAGAAAAGACGCTCAAAAAAAAGCTACTCAAGAGAAAGCAGAAGCAGCCAAACAAAATTGGAACACAACAATTATTACCGCTCAACAAAAGGTTGAAGAAGCCCAAAGGACTAGAAAAGGTTGGAATATAAAGCAAGCTGAAAATTGGAAACAAAAAGCAGAAACAGCCAGACAAACATACGAAAATAAAAAGTCTGAAGCTGCCCAAAAGCAAGAAATACTTCAAGAAAGAGAGATCTTGCTAGAAGCTGTTACTCAAAAACAAAACAGTAATATTGAAGCCGCAGAAATGGCTTATCAGAAAGCTCAAGCGGAACAACAAGAAGCTATCCAAACGGCTAGTAAAACTAAGAAAGCTGCTGATGGAGCTTGGGGTAACTGGACAAAAGAACACACAGTCACAGATCATTTAGAAGATCCTGATTTCAATGCGTTAATTCCCCAATTCCAAAAGTTAGTACAAAAGGAAAGATTAGCAATTGGTGCCCAAGAAGTTGCCGCACAAAGATTAGATCCAACTAAGCTATTCTTAAAACACGATCATAATGTAAAGGTTTGGTTCATTAATGAAGGTGCTGGTTATAGAAACCAGTTGGCTTACGAAGCAACTAAGGGCGATAATTACGACAAAGGAATGATTTTCAATGATATTGCTTGTAAAACTGGTTGTCAGCTAAGCAATGGAAAGAATGCTCCTTTAGATATCGGTGACTTTGTTGACTTGGGTTTAATTAAGGGTGGTACTCAACTCAACTTCTTGCTCAAGGCTGATGGTGCAAGAGCTAATCCTGCTAACGGAGATATTTACGGCGCGGATGAATCTCTCAACAGAGATGGCTTACAACACTTGATGGCTTTCGATGTGGAAGCTGGCGATCGAAATTATCTGCTGATGGGCTTTGAAGATTTGCGTAACGGTGGCGATTTGGATTATAACGATGCGGTGTTTGTTGTTGACTTCGGTGAAGGTAATTTGACTGACAAACCTGGTAATCTAAAGTTAGCACAAGCTGCAAAGGTACCTGAAGCTTCTAATATGGCTGCTATTTTGGGTATAACTAGCGCTAGTTTAATGCTACGTCGTCGCCGTCGTCAAAAAGTTGGTAATAAGGCTGCTTAATTCTTTCTAACAATAATATTTTCAATGGAGATAGTCGGTGAAAAAATACTAAACCTCAAATCAAATAATACTTCAAATTGAAATTCAAGCTTAGCTTAAATTAACGCAATTCCCTGTTATATTTCTCTATATCTCTCCGTAAATGAGATCAACTCCTTATTTTACAAGGCTTTGATATTCATTTTCGGAGATTTTGATTTGATATCAAGTTCGGATAAATAAGATTGAGCCTCACCACGGCACTTGCACATCCAGGCAACCTGGTGCTTTACTTGGCTCCCCAACCCCTCTCCAAAGAATCGGAGAGGGGTGCCCGAAAGGGTGAGGTTTTATATTTAACCGGACTTACGCAAGCGTCACAAAACTCGGATGGTGCGTGACACCAAAAACCTTATTATTAGGTTAAAACTCAGTGCAAGTGTCACAGCACCCTACAAAAAAATGTGCCAGTTGCGTAAGTCCTATTGAAAATTGAAACGCTTATTGGTACCCTTTAATCTCCTAGAAACCTTTTGCCTCTTGCCTTTTGCCTCTTGCCTTTTGACTCAAGCTACCCACACGAATAATTGTGGCTTCGCCACGCTGCGCCTTCCAAAAATCAAAACGGATTCCTATATATTTAATTTGTTTTACTTACTTAGTAAGTTTAGGTATTTTTTCAAAATTCTGCGGAGTTATCCTATATATCTATGGCATGATTATATGGACTTTGCTAGTAATGAGAGAATATGATCCACAGTGGGGGTAATAGAAATCAAAAACCAGGTTATGTTCTGGCTTTAGATTTAGGCACTACGGGGAATCGTGCTTTTGTATTTGATTCCGATAGTCAAATTGTCGGACAAGCATACAAGGAACTCAAACAATATTATCCCCAACCGGGATGGTTGGAACATGATGCTGTAGAAATCTGGGAAGCGACGATTGAGGTAATGCAAAGTGCAGTTGCTTCAGGACAAATTTCCCCATCACAGATAGCTGCTATTGGCTTAACCGTTCAACGAGAAACCTGTTTGTTGTGGGATAAAAATACTGGAAAACCTTTACATAAAGCAATTGTATGGCAAGATAGACGCACTGCCTCTGTTTGTAATGAATTACAAAATCAAGGTTTGGGTGAGGAGATTTATCAACGCACTGGATTAGTTATTGATGCTTACTTTTCTGCAACAAAACTTTCGTGGTTGTTAAATCACGTTGCAGGAGTCGATCTAAATAACGTTTTGGCTGGCACAATCGATACTTGGGTTTTGTGGAATCTGACGGGTAGAAAAGTTCACGCCACAGATCATAGCAATGCCAGTCGTACAATGTTGATGAATTTAGAAACTTGCGATTGGGATGAAACCCTATTAAATTTATTTCAAATTCCTCTTCAGATTTTACCGCAAATTAAACCTAGTTTCAGTCAATTTGGAGTTACCGATACAGCTTTACTTGGAGTGGAAATTCCCATTACCGCTATTTTAGGTGACCAACAAGCATCTTTATTCGGTCATGGTTGCGATCGTCCCGGTTTGATGAAATGCACTTACGGTACCGGAAGCTTTTTAGTTGCTCATACTGGTTCAGAAATTGCTCGTACACCGCAAAATCAACTTTTAAGTACGGTAGCATGGACTCAGGTAAATCAAAATAGTTCTTTAAATATCAGCTACGCCCTCGAAGGCAGTATGTTTACTAGTGGTGCTTGTATTCAATGGTTGCGTGATGGTATCCAAATAATTGAAACGGCTGCTCAAACGGAAATAATGGCAAGGAAAGTAGAGGATAACGGCGGAGTATACTTTGTACCTGCATTCAGCGGATTAGGCGCACCTCACTGGGATATGAGTGCTAGAGGTGCTTTTTTAGGTATTACCGCTGGAGTCACGCGAGAACATATGGTGCGTTCAGTTTTGGAAGCGATCGCCTATCAGGTAAAAGAAGTAGTAGAAGCTATTAACGCATCTAGCAATACGAATATTGGAAAGTTAGCTGTTGATGGTGGTGCTTCGGACAATAATTTTTTAATGCAGTTTCAAGCTGATTTGTTAGGAATTCCCATCGAACAGCCAATTATGCGGGATACTACAGTGCAGGGTATAGCATTTGCAGCAGGTTTGACAATTGGTTTATGGAGTGATTATTCAGAACTGATCGGCAAAAGAAAGATAGAAAGAGTATTTGAACCTAATATTGATTCTAGTAATATTCAAGAAAATTATGCTACTTGGCTGCGTGCTGTTGAGCGTGGAAAGTATTGGGCAAAGTGAATGGTGAATGGTGAATGGTGAATGGTGAATGGTGAATGATGAATAAGTTAACAATGGGCAGGTAGTGTTGTCCTACAACGAATAAAATAGCTTTATTCAAAATAATAAAACATAAATATTTTTCTATTTATATTAATGATTCTCCATATTTATTATTTTTTCAATCTCAATTTTTATGATAAGATCCGATGGCGAAAAAGATAAATTGTTTGTACCATTTTTCAGCATTCAAATGTAGAGAAAAACAGCAACATTTGCTACATTTTTTTTTAAAGAAAATATAAAGAATTAGACAACTTTACAAAAATATTTATGAGAAAAATAAATAGAGAAAAGTAAACTATAACTGTCCTCGGAGACGACTAATGGTAGCGGTCAAAGAGAACTCGCAAAAACGACTTACTATACAAACTGTTGAAATTGCTCCTAACACAACGGCGATTCGCAGTCTCGATTGGGATCGCGATCGCTTTGATATTGAGTTTGGTCTGCAAAATGGTACAACTTACAATTCTTATCTAATTAGAGGCGAGCGTACAGCTTTAGTTGATACGTCTCACGGTAAATTTCGCGATCAATATTTAGAAACTCTCAAAAGTCTAATTAATCCTAAAGAGATTGACTATATAATTGTTAGCCACACAGAACCAGATCATAGTGGTTTGGTGGAAGATGTTCTCCAGATAGCTCCTAGAGCTACTGTATTAGCTTCTAAGGTAGCACTACAGTTTTTAGAGAATTTGGTCCACGATCCATTTTCAAAGCGGATTGTTAAGAGTGGTGATAGCGTAGATTTAGGTGGCGGACACGAAATTCAATTTGTCAGTGCGCCTAATTTACACTGGCCCGATACTATTTTCAGTTTCGATAAGAAAACCCAAGTTCTCTATACTTGTGATGCTTTCGGTATGCATTACTGTAGTGATGATACCTTTGATGTCAATTTAGAGGCAATCGAACCTGATTTCAAGTTTTACTACGATTGTTTGATGGGACCAAATGCTCGCTCTTTATTGAATGCAATGAAGAGAATGGGCGACTTAGGCAAAATTAAAATTATTGCTAACGGTCACGGTCCATTACTTTATCACAACTTGGATACTCTCAGAGAGTGCTACCAGAGTTGGAGCCAAAAACAAGCCAAAACAGAAACCATCATTGGCTTATACTACGTGTCGGAATATGGATATAGCGATCGTTTAGCCCAATCAATAGGCCATGGTATCCAGAAAACCGGTGTTGGCGTGGAGATGTTGGATTTAAGTACAACCGATCTCCAGGAAATCCAAGAATTAGCAGGTAGATCTGCAGGTATCATTATCGGTATGCCTCCTTCTGCTAACGTTGCAGCACAAGCTGCTATCAGTTCCCTGCTCGCGGTTGTCAAAAGTAAACAAGTTATTGGACTTTATGAGTCTTACGGTGGAGATGACGAACCCATTGACACCTTGCGGAGAAAGTTTCTCGAGCATGGTGTAAGGGAAGGCTTTGAAGCAATCCGTATTAAGGAAGTTCCCAATAACGATACATTCAGAGCGGCTGACGAAGCTGGTAACGAAATGGGACAATTACTGGTGCGCGAACGCAACATTAAGCATCTGAAGTCAATTGATGCCGATCTAGAAAAAGCATTAGGTAGGATTAGCAACGGACTTTACATTGTTACTTGCAAAAAAGGTGATGTAAAAGGTGCAATGGTTGCTTCTTGGATTGCTCAAGCAAGCTTACAACCTCTAGGATTTACTATCGCTGTAGCTAAAGAGCGAGGAATTGAGTCTTTACTTCAGATAGGCGATAAATTTGTCCTTAACATTCTTGAAGAAGGAAATTATCAAGAACTCAAAAAGCATTTCCTCAAGCGCTTACTTCCCGGTGTCGATCGATTTGATGGCTTGAAAACTCACACAGCTAAAAACGGCAGCCCAATTCTTGCTGATGCATTAGCATATGTAGAATGCGAAGTCAAGACTAGCATGGAAGTCAGCGACCACTGGCTGTTGTATTGTACTGTTTCCGATGGTCGCGTTTCTGACCCTGATGGAGTGGCAGCAGTTCGCCATCGTAAGGTTGGAACATATTATTAATTAGTTGTTAATTGTTAGTTGTTAATAATTAGCAATTAGTAATTAATGATTAATAATTAGCAATTAGGCTTGAGATTTTCGCAGCTTTGTTGCGATGCTCTCTTTTCTTTATATGACGGGCTTAAATGCCCGTTTCATATTGAAAAAATCAGCTTTATTTATCCCCCCATCTCTTTTTAAATTTCATAGTAGCATCTACATTTTTTTTGATTCTTCTTTTGATTCTTAATCCTTAATTTTTTACCCTTATTATGAGCAATTCCAATCCCCGCGACGTGCAAATTGCATCTATTGCCACCGATACTACTTTAATTAGAGCTCGCAGTTGGACGCGCCTGCGATTTGAAATTGAATATGCATTGGCTAAAGGTACTACTTCTAATTGTTATTTAATTGAGGGCGATAAAACTGCAATTATCGATCCACCTCCAGAAACTTTCACCCAAATTTATATAGAGGCGCTACAAAATGTTTTAGATTTTCAAAACTTGGATTATGTTATTGTCGGACATTTTAATCCCAACCGCGTCGCTACTCTCAAAGCACTTTTAGAAAGGGCACCGCAATTAACTTTTGTTTCTTCTGTTCCTGGCGCTGCTAATTTGCGTAATGCTTTTGGCGAACAGGTCAAAATTATGGAAATGCGGGGTAAAGAAACCCTTGATTTAGGTAAGGGACACGTTTTAAAAGGTATTCCTATCCCCAGCCCTCGTTGGCCTAGTGGACTTGCTACTTACGATCGACAAAGCCAAATTCTTTACTCAAACAAATTATTTGGTGCTCATGTATGCGGTGAAGAAGTATTTGATGAAGATTGGGATATTTTAAAAGAAGATCAACGCTACTATTATGATTGCTTGATGGCTCCCCATGCACCTCACCTGAAAGCGGCTTTGGAAAAACTTTCAGAAATGCCGGTGAGAATGTATGCTACTATCCATGGACCTTTAGTACGCTACGGCTTGATTGAACTTAACAAGGCTTATCAACAGTGGAGTGTTTCTCAAACCGAACGGGAAGTTACTGTTGCTTTACTTTACGCTTCAGCCTACGGTAATACTTCAACATTAGCTCAAGCATTTGGTTTGGGTTTAACTAAAGGCGGGGTAGCTGTAGAATCTATCAATTGCGAATTTGCTCAACCTGATGACATTCGTGCCGCTATTGAAAAGTCTGATGGTTTTATCATCGGCTCTCCTACTATCGGCGGTAATGCACCGACTCCAATTCACACTGCTTTGGGTATTGTTCTTTCTGTTGGCGATACGGGTAAGCTGGCTGGGGTATTTGGTTCCTACGGTTGGAGTGGGGAGGCATTTGATTTAATTCAAGGTAAACTCAGGGATGCTGGATTTAAATTTGGCTTCGACACATTTAAAGCTAGATTTAAACCATCCGATAAAACCCTCAAGGAATGTGAAGAAACAGCAACCGACTTTGCTCAAAGCTTGAGAAAGGCACGCAAACTACGTTTAGCTCAACCCGCTGCAACTCCTATGGAACAAGCTGTTGGACGTATTGTTGGTTCTATTTGCGTACTCACCGCTCAACATGGAGAAGTTTCTACCGGAATGCTGGGTAGTTGGGTATCTCAAGCAACCTTCAACCCACCCGGAATTAGTTTAGCGATCGCTAAGGATAGAGCGGTTGAAACTCTGTTATATCCGGGAAGCAAGTTTGTTTTGAATATTATCGGTGAAGGCAATCAACAAGATTACGTGAAGCACTTCCGTAAATCTTTTGCTCCCGGTGAAGATCGTTTTGCCAATTTCGCCACAGCACCAGCCGATAATGGCGGCATCATCCTCACCGAAGCTATAGCTTATTTAGAATGTTCTGCAAGTAAGCGTATGGAATGTGGCGACCACTGGGTAATATATGCAACTATAGATAACGGTAAATTACTACAAGCGGATACAGTAACTGCTATTCACCGTCGTAAGGCAGGGAATCATTATTAACAGTGAATAGTGAAATATTGGATTAAATTCTCTTTTGAAGAAGGTGAAAAATTTTGCCGGGCTGTAATATTTAGTCTACTTAATAACTTATAATTCCTACTTTTGCTTACTCCAACTCTCTCCTTGAATCAGGGGAGGGTAATTTTATGCGGCTAAGCTGATAAATTCATCCGGACAACGGCATAGGCTGTATGAACTGCTTACCGTCCACCATTTTATTGCAAAACCAACAAGACAATTTTACATAACTTGAAATACATGTCATTAAATATACATTTATGTTATTTCTGGCATCAGCAAAATAATGGAAATTTTATGATGAATGATGCTGTTATCTGTGGGGAGGAAGGAATATGCTGTTTCCGCAATTGCCCGCAGGTCAACTGTATATAGATTGTGTAAGGTTTAACTATTAAATCAGTAGTAGTGCGTTCAAAAAATGCTTGCTACTGTGACAACGATTTAAATTATTAACTTTTCCTATGTATCCAGAAAAAAACAAACTAAAATTTCCTTTGTGGCAGTATCTCAATCAGCCCTTGTTTTGTGAAAAACTTATATTAAATCCTCATACCTTTGCCTATGTCTATAGAATAGAGCTTTTAGAACGGTGTTGGGGTAAGGAATGCGATGCTAAAGGACAATCTTCGAGCGGGGGATAAGTTGATTTCATAGGTCATCAACAGTTTAATAGTACTTCGCAGAAGATTTATGAGTTACCAGTTAACAAATTTTTATTTGAATGGACTAATTTTTCCTTTCGAGTTTCTTACTTTCTAATTTTTATTAGAGCCTTGTATAGTCGCCTCATCCTTGGGATGAGGTTTTTTTATGAGGATATGGGATAAGCTCGCCTCAAAGGGCGTAGTACCACTTTGCGGAAGTCAAAAGTCCGGCATTCAAAAGTATTATTTTTATTAGCTTTGACGACGTTTTGCGAATGGTTGGTTTTTTTTAGCGGCGCTGTACCAGGAAGGTTTGAGATACGGTGAAACGATTATGACTATAACTCATAGTCTGTGGTTCTGTGGAAGCGTGATTCTGGAGAACCGTGGAGGGCATAAATTAATACTTTGCTATATACTAACTAAGGTCAAATGTAAAAAGATTTTTTCTTCATATTTCTTTGCTTTACGATCTTCTTTTTCCCCTAATCTCGATCGATTTATCGGGAGTACGATCAAAAATTTTAGGTTCAACTTGATATTTTTAGGTAAATTACTTAGGGAAAATCAAATTATTAATACATTTATTCTCTGTAAAAAGAGTAATAATTGCCACTAGTGATACTGAAAGTGATGTTTGTGACCTTTAAATAATCTTCAAATATAAAAAGACTAGTACTCTGACAAGCGAACATTGCAGGCGGGGGGAGAGGGGGGAGAGGGGGAAGAGGGGAGAGAAGAGGGGCTATATTCTAATTTTTATAAGGGTAGGAATACTTGTACCACACGAAATTTAATATATTTTTAGTTTATAAACTATAGTCCATATTACATTCCTGGGTTACCCTGTATAACACTTGTGGTCTTAGAAAAACGGTTGGAAGCGTATGTCCTTTGTACCTTTACACATTCATAGCGACTATAGCTTGCTCGATGGGGCTTCCCAGTTGCCTGCTTTGATTGATCGCGCTCGCGAATTGGGAATGGAGGCGATCGCCTTGACGGATCACGGGGTGATGTATGGCGCGGTTGAGTTAATCAAAATTTGTAAGAAAAAGAGTTTTAAGCCGATTATCGGCAATGAAATGTATATTATTAACGGGGATATCACGAAACAGGAACGTCGTCCCCGCTATCATCAGGTTGTTTTGGCGAAGAATAACCGGGGTTATAAGCATTTAACTAAGTTAACTTCTATATCTCATTTGCAAGGGGTGCAGGGAAAGGGAATTTTTTCACGTCCTTGCATAAATAAGGATTTATTGACAGAGTACCATGAAGATTTAATTGTTACTAGTGCTTGTTTGGGTGGAGAGATTCCCCAAGCGATTTTGAGCGGTAGACCGGAGATAGCCAGGAAAGTGGCAAAATGGTATCAAGATTTATTTGGTGAAGATTATTATTTAGAAATTCAAGATCACGGTTCCCAAGAAGATAGAGTTGTAAATGTAGAAATTGTCAAAATTGCCAGAGAATTAGGAATTAAAATAATAGCAACTAATGATTCTCACTATATTTCTTGTAATGATGTAGAAGCTCACGATGCTTTGCTGTGTATTCAAACTGGTAAGAAGATTTTTGAAGATAAAAGAATGCGTTATAGCGGTACGGAATATTTAAAATCTGCTGAAGAAATGAAGCAGTTATTCCGCGATCATTTACCGGAAGATGTCATAGAAGAAGCTGTTAACAATACCTTAGAAGTTGCCGATAAAATTGAGCCTTATAGTATTTTAAGTCCACCGAGAACTCCGCATTTTCCCATACCATCAGGTCATACAACCGAGACTTTTTTAGAAGAAGTAGCTTGGACGGGACTTTTAGAAAAATTAAATCGCAAATCTCGCAGTGAAGTAGATAAAACCTATACGGATAGGCTGAAATATGAATTACAAATGATCCAGGAGATGGGTTTTCCTGGATACTTTTTAATTGTATGGGACTACATTAAATTTGCTCGGGATAATGGCATTCCGGTGGGGCCAGGAAGAGGTTCGGCGGCTGGTTCTTTGGTAGCATACTGTATGGGAATTACTAATATCGATCCGGTACATCATGGATTATTATTCGAGCGTTTCTTGAACCCAGAAAGAAAGTCTATGCCTGATATTGATACGGATTTCTGTATAGAAAACCGCGATGCAGTTATTGATTATGTAACTAAACAATACGGGAAAGATAAGGTTGCTCAAATTATTACTTTTAACCGCATGACTTCTAAAGCGGTATTAAAAGATGTGGCTAGGGTGTTGGATATTCCTTACGGGGAAGCCGATAAAATGGCGAAAATGATTCCCGTAGCGCGGGGTAAACCAGCTAAGTTAACAAAGATGATTTCTGATGATACCCCGGAACCGGAATTTAAGGAAAGATACGATAACGATCCAGGTGTGAAACACTGGGTAGATATGGCAATTCGTATTGAAGGTACTAATAAAACTTTCGGGGTTCATGCTGCGGGTGTGGTAATTTCTGCGGAACCTTTGGATGAAATTGTGCCGTTACAAAGGAATAATGACGGTTCTGTAATTACCCAATATTACATGGAAGATGTTGAAGCAATGGGTTTATTAAAAATGGACTTTTTGGGTTTAAGAAACCTCACCATGATTGATAAAACCATTGATTTAATAGAAAAAAAGATTAAAAGAAGAATAGATCCCTACGCTATAACTGCTCATGAAAGAAAAGCACAAAAAGTATTAGCGAGAAGTGGAGATGCGGCAAAACTTCCTAAAGATGTGCAAAAAACTTATGAGTTATTAGAAAAGGGTGAGTTAGAAGGAGTATTTCAATTAGAATCTTCGGGAATGCGGCAAATTGTGAGAGATTTGAAACCTTCTAATATAGAAGATATTTCTTCCATTTTAGCGCTTTATCGACCGGGACCTTTAGATGCGGGATTAATCCCTCACTTTATCGATAGGAAACATGGTAGAGAAGAAATTGAATACGAAGCTAATGTTTTAGAACCGATTCTGAATGAAACCTATGGAATTATGGTTTATCAAGAGCAAATCATGAAAATAGCTCAAGATATGGCCGGTTATTCCCTAGGAAAAGCCGATTTACTGCGGCGGGCTATGGGTAAAAAGAAAGTTGCGGAAATGGAGAAACATCGGGAAATTTTTATCGATGGTTCCGCCAAGAATGGGGTTAGCAAGAAAATTGCTGAAGATTTATTCGAGCAGATGATTAAGTTTGCTGAATATTGTTTAAGTTATGATACGGAAGTTTTAACTGTAGAATATGGCTTGATGCCGATAGGTAAAATTGTTGAACATCAAGTTGAATGTTCAGTATTTAGCGTCGATCAAAACGGTAATATTTATACTCAACCGATAGCACAGTGGCACGATCGCGGGGTGCAAGAAGTGTTTGAATATGAATTAGATGATGGTTCGATAATTAGGGCTACGAAGGATCATAAATTTATGACTGTTGATGGGGAAATGTTGGCGATCGATGAGATATTTGAACGGGGTTTGGAGTTGAAACAGGTGAAGAATTTGGGAACATCGCAATTGTTGAAAAAGCTCTTAGGCTAAAGCCTGGAGCTACACAAACAAAGCCTACCTGCGTAGGCTAATAATGCTATGACTAGTTCCCAGCCCGGAGGCTGGGAAGGAGACTATACGTGGAAAAAACGCATAACTTTAATGAAAATCATCCTAATAGAGAATATAGTATGTATCTGAGTGCTGAGCGATGATAACCGATGAAGAATTGCTAGAGACAATCGAACAAGCAGCAACAGATGGATTGACAGAATTAGACCTTTCTGGTGTTAAATTGACGGTTTTACCTGCTGAGATTGGGAAGCTAACTCAACTCAAAAAGCTGATTCTCGGTAAAGATGAGTATGACGAAGACGGAGTATACATTAATACTATCGGCAACAAGTTGAGGGAATTACCGAAAGAAATAGGATTGCTCAATCAACTTGAAGAACTTCATATAGCCAAAAATCAACTGAGTAGTTTACCAGCAGAAATAGGACAACTCACCAATTTACAATCCCTCAACCTCTCGCAGAATAAGCTGAGTAGTTTACCAGCAGAAATAGGACAACTCACCAATTTGAAAACTCTCGATCTCTTAAGCAATGAACTGAGTAGTTTACCAGCAGAAATAGGACAATTCACCAATTTGCAATCCCTCAAGCTCTCGCACAATAAGCTGAGTAGTTTACCAGCAGAAATAGGACAACTAAGCAGTTTACAATCCCTCAACCTCTCGTGGAATCAACTGAGTAGTTTACCAGCAGAAATAGGACAACTAAGCAGTTTACAATCTCTCGATCTCTCGTGGAATCAACTGAGTAGTTTACCAGCAGAAATTGGACAACTAAGCAGTTTACAATCTCTCGATCTCTATGAGAATAAGCTGAGTAGTTTACCAGCAGAAATAGGACAATTCACCAATTTGCAATCCCTCAACCTCTCGTGGAATAAGCTGAGTAGTTTACCAGCAGAAATAGGACAACTAAGCAGTTTACAATCCCTCAGCCTCTCAAGGAATCAACTGAGTAGTTTGCCAGGAGAAATTGGACAACTAAGCAGTTTGCAATCCCTCAAGCTCTACAACAATCAACTGAGCAGTTTACCAGCAGAATTTGGACAACTCACCAATTTGCAATCCCTCTACCTCTGGGGTAATCAACTGAGTAGTTTACCAGAAACAATTAAAAAACTCACTAAACTTAAAAAACTGGATTTACGTAGGAATCCACTCCCGATTCCACCGGAAATTTTGGGAGCAAAAAACATAGATGAAGATCCAGGAGATGTAAATGAAATCCTTGATTTTTATTTCCGAGTACAAGATCCAAATGAAACAGAACCCCTTTATGAAGCAAAATTATTAATTGTTGGAGAAGGAGGAGCGGGTAAAACTTCTTTAGCTAAGAAAATTGAAGATGAAAACTACCAACTTAAATCAGATGAGGAATCAACCGAAGGTATTGATGTAATCCAATGGAAATTTCCGCTAGCCGATGATAATGAAAAAGAATTTCGCGTTAATATCTGGGATTTTGGCGGACAAGAAATATATCATTCAACTCATCAGTTTTTTCTCTCTAAACGTTCTCTTTATGTTTTAGTAGCAGATAATCGTAGAGAAAACACTGACTTTTATTGGTGGCTAAAAGTTGTTGAGCTTTTAAGCGATAATAGCCCGGTTTTGATTGTTAAAAACGAAAAACAAAATCGTCAGTGTGAAATTAATATAAGTCAGTTACGGGGAGAATTTACTAATTTAAAAGAAGTTTTACCAACCAATTTAGCCACAAATCGCGGTTTAGCAGAAATTAAACAAGAGATAAAAAACCAAATTGCGAAACTCGAACATGTTGGTATACCTCTGCCAACAATTTGGGTAAGAGTCAGAGCAGCTTTAGATAATGATTCCCGCAATTATATTAGTCGAGAAGAATATTATCGACTTTGTGAAATTAATAAATTTAGCGATCGCCAAGACATGCTACGGTTGAGTCGCTATTTACATGACTTAGGGGTTTGTCTGCATTTTCAAGATGATTCTACACTAAAACACTGTGTAATTCTCAAACCGGAATGGGCCACAACTGCAGTTTATAAAGTATTAGATAACGAAGCCCTCAGAAACAATCTGGGGCATTTTACTAAGGATGAACTCGCTGATATTTGGAAAGACAGCGAATACAGGGATATGCGAGATGAATTGCTACAATTAATGATGCGGTTTAAGCTCTGCTACGAAATTCCTCATAAACCCGGTAATTATATTGCGCCGCAGCTACTTGAGATTGAAGCACCGTTGAGGGGAGAGGGGGTAGAGGGGGAAAAAAAATATTATTGGAATAAATCTAATAATCTGATTTTGCGCTACAAATATGAATTCATGCCCAAAGGTATTATGACACGCTTTATTGTAGAAACACACGATCTGATTGAAGAACAAAAACTTGTTTGGAGAAGTGGCGTTATTCTCAATCAATATGGTACTCGTGCTGAAGTTATAGAAAATTATAATCAACGGGAAATTACAGTTAGAGTATGTGGAAGCGAGAAAAAAGGATTACTCGAAATCGTCAACCGCGAATTTGAAAAAATTCATCTTACTTTTGAGCGCTTGCAATATCAAATTTTGGTTCCTTGTAATTGTAATGAATGTACGGTTAGCGATAATCCTTATAGTTATTATTTGGAAGATTTGCGTAAACGTTTAACCAAAGGTAGATTTCAGATTGAGTGCGGTAAGAGCTATGAAATGGTTGATGTTAAAAAATTGATTGATGATGTGAATTTCTCTCCTCAACAGGAAAATGGGGAATCTAAACACCCAAATGTACCATCAAAACCGGAATCACCCAAGAGTCGTGGTGAAAAACTAAGAGAATTACACAATGCTATTACCAGTGCTTATCCAGAAAAAACTAATTTAGAGATGATGCTTTTTTATGAATTAAATCAAAATCTTGATGCAATAGCTACAGGAGACAATATGAAGGCAGTAGTTTTTAAATTAATCCAATGGGCTGAATCGCAAGGCAGGTTAAAGGAATTAGTTGAAGCTGCTCTTGAATATAATCCTGGTAATATAGAATTACAAAGGATATCGAAATATTTTTTAAATTGAGATGCTCCCTTGTATTTTAAATTTTAAATTAATTCACATCTTGCACCATAAAAAACTATCGTCACAATTATTACTAGTTATTTGACTTCGTTTTGACCCGTCTGGGACTGTAAGTCTCCGCAGTCGCTACAACGGAACGCCACTTGCTACAACCGAGGGAACCTCGGCAACGCAGTGGCTCGGGAACCTCCGTGCACGCCGCGCTGCTCTCCAGTCTAATAGCAAAAGTCCATTAAAATGGACTAAAAATTGGATGGTGTATAACCAGTCAAATTTTTAATTATTGAATATATTTTGTAGTTAATTATTCGTAAGGTGCAAGATTTAAGTTAACCTCAAAGCCTTATTCTTTATTCCCCATTCCCCATTCCCCATTCCCTATTCCCAATTCCCTATTCCCCATTCCCTACCAACCTACTTAAAGCCAATTACCAACAAGTACAAAAGGTGCCCAATAGAAGGGATGTCTAAATCCTCGTTGTTTAAGTAGTGTAATTTGGGCTTGCCGTAATGCTTCTGCTTTGGAAATATTCGGTTTTGTTAATTCCTTGTAAAACTCTACCATAAATGTTGAAGTGGAATTATCATCTACTGGCCATAAGCTGGCTAAAGTACTGCGAGCGCCGCTTCTAACTGCTACACCTGCTATTCCTAATGCTGCACGTTTATCGCCTTGTGCGGTTTGACAAGCACTTAATACTAATAGTTCGATGGGATTTTTGCTATACTCTTCTCGCTGTTGTAGTAATGTTCCTAACTGTTTTACACCAATGCGGTTATCCCAAGTGAGAACAAAGGTATCTTCGGCGCTGGAACTAAATTGTCCGTGGGTTGCCAAATGTACAACGGGAAATGGTGTATTACCCATTTGTTTTGTTAATGCTTCGGTAGTAAATGCTTGATTGAAAAGTACCTCAGAAGAAATTTCTGATTGAATTTGATTAATTTCGGTTTTGACTCCAGGAAGCGACATAAATCCTTGTCTTGACTCACTTAAACCGCCAACTAATACTTTTAATTCTTTATTTTCTAAAGGTTTTGGAGCAAGTAGTTTTAATCCCGGTGTTAGTGCTAAATTGTACTTTTCTATTAAGTATTGTTGACCATCATAAAGTGCCGCCATGGGCAGATTTTTCATGGAACCATCAAGTACAAATGCCAGAGTTTTGATGCCGTTTGATTCTAATTCTGGCTCTGCTGGTTTGATAAGTAAATTGTAAAATTGTTGCGCGATCGCAAACCTTTCTCTTTTTGAAGATGTGCGTCTAAAGGAACGGCGCATTTTCTTTATACTAGTTTCCAATTCCTTTTGAGACAGCGGACTGGTATAATGACGTAAAGTTTGATTTGGCAAGGAAAGAATGACTTCGAGACGTTCTGGTAAAATAATCGGATAAATAATTGCAGCTTGCTCATCTATCTGATCGATTTGAGTAGCATTATTAGTTAAACAAGCTTCTCGAAAATAGTTATCTAACTCTGCTAGTTGCAAAGATTCTATTACTTTACGAGCTTTTTGGATATTGCTTTGAGTTACAATTCCATTTTCCTTAACTGACTTAGACTTCCCCGATAATTGGGGTTGAAGCAATAAACCAACTAATTCTCGGTAAACTGGTTCTACACTTTCGCGAAAATCAAACTGGACATTAACGTTACTAGCGACTAGATCGTTACGAATTGAGTCTAAAGTATTGACAGCTTGATCGTATGCTGATATTGCTTTATCTATTTTATTTTGCTTTTTTAATAATCGCCCTAATTGCCATTGCCAGCGATAGGCAATATCGGAAGCATTAGTTATTTGTGCGAGTCTCAAAGCCTCTTGTGTTAGTTTCTGCGCCTCAGATAACTGTTGTGTTTTTTCGTAAAGCTCTCCTAAATAACCCAAAGCATAAGATTGCGATCGCAAATCTCCTATTTCTTCAGCTTCTCTAACAGCAAGAGCAAGAATTTTAGCACTATATTCATTCTGCCAATTTCCATCTTTAATTTTGGCGAGGCTTTGTACAAAGTTAACTTTTGTATATACAGCCTTACGACTGGGAGGTAAGCTTTGAAGTTGGGGTTGAATTATTGCAACTAATTCTCGTGCTTGTTGCCATTTTTGCATATCTACCAGCAGCCGCAATTGATTCAGTTGCGCTTCAATTTTTTGAATTGGAGATGTTGATGCAGCAATTGCTCGTTGATAATATTTAAGTGCCTCTTCAGGAGTTTGGTTATCGCGAGCATTATTGCCTAAACTAAGTAATGCCGATGCAATAACGCTTTGAGAATCTAATTTTTCTGCTATAGCTAAACTTTGTTCTAAAGCTTCTTGAGATTTTTGTAAATCTCCCAGAAGCCGTAAAGTATCCCCAAAATTGAGCAAAGTAGCAGCTTTAAGTAAAGACGGCGATTCATGAGCCAAGCTTTGATTAACTTGTTCTAAAGTAGCCCTAGCACGAGGATAAAGCCCTAATGCTTTCAATGCTTGAGATTGGTTGATTAAACTGCGGATGTAACCGTTATTATTCCCTAGTTTTTCATAGATTTCACCAGCATTAACCCAGATATCCAGCGCTTGTTGTGTCTTTCCTTGAGATAGTAAAAGACTACCTTGAATATTTAAAGCTGAGGCTTGTAAAGATTTAGCCTGGGGTGTATCGAGATTATTTAATAAATTAAGACTATCTTCTATAACCCGATTAGCTTGCTGCCAATTTCCTAACTTTTGGTATGAAGCAGCCAAATTACTCAACACGGCACTTTGATTAAGAATGTCGCCTGTTGAATTAAAAATTTGTTGTGCTTGCTGCCATTTTGCTACGGCTCGTGCAAACTCTCCTGCTTGGTAATATTTTTTTCCCGCTTCTACTAATTTTGATGGCGAAATTTCTTTCGCTTCAATCGCCGCAACATCAGATATCTGCACAGAAGAGGAAAAATTTAAATTCGTTACTACTAAGCTAAAGCAAGTAAATATTAATCCTAAACTAAAGCGTCTGAAGAATTTCCTTGAATACAAATAACAAAGAATTATCTTACATTTTGTCGTGACTTGAGTGATGTAGTTTGTAAAGGCTTTATACAGTAATCCCATTTATTTGCAAAAACTTGTCTAATTTTTTACTTAAACTTGAATTCTG
Organism: Cyanobacteria bacterium P01_D01_bin.50; assembly: GCA_039200565.1. GTDB lineage: Bacteria > Cyanobacteriota > Cyanobacteriia > Cyanobacteriales > Nostocaceae > Rivularia. Next base: position 31,367 of record JBCCSG010000035.1, read on the forward strand.
TTATAGCCTATTTGCGGAGAGGGGGGATGGGGGGATGGGGGGATGGGGAGATGGGGAGATGGGGGGATAATTCAAAATTCCTAACTCCTAACTCATTACTCATTACTCATTACTCATTACTCATTACTCATTACCCATTACCCCTAACTCAATAACAGACGTAGCAGTGCTACGTCTGTGACAACTCCTAACTCCAATTTGAGAGCGATTATTTAGTATCTATGAACTTGTTACTTTTGACTTTTAACTTTTGACTTTTGACTTCCGCGGAGCGGTTGACGGTTAGGGTGCGGAATCTAAGGATTTAGCTTTCTTGCTCTCCGACGAGTTAATATACCCTGGGAAGGACTAAATAATAATGCTAATAAAAATAAACCGCAAATAAATAATACAATCGACGCACCCGAAGGCACGTTTTGATAATAACTAATATACAAACCACCAACGCTACCAATAATACCGATTAGAGAACCCAAAAGCATCATTTGATGAAGCTCTTTTACTAATAAATAAGCCGTAACTCCAGGACCTATTAATAAAGAGATTACTAATACTACTCCCACAGCTTGCATACTGGCAATAATTGTTAACGTAATTGCTGCAGTTAATCCAAACTTAATAATATTTACTGGTAATCCGCTGGCTTGTGCGCCTAATGGGTCAAAGGTGTAAAATAGCAATTCTTTATAACAAAGTTTAACTAATAATAAGGTAACAACTGTAATAATTAAAGTTTTAAAAACATCTTCTGTTGTCACCCCTAAAATATTCCCAAATAAAAAGTGATGCAAATCGACTTTACTTTTCAGTACGCTAATTAACATGATACCCAATGCTAAAAAACCCGAAAACACCAAAGCCATTGCAGCATCAATTTTGACACGAGACTGGGATTCTATCCAAGTAATCACAAAAGTGCTGAAAGTCCCGCAAACAAATGCACCCAAAAAAATATCAATGCCTAAAAATATTGCGATCGCAATTCCTGGTAAAACAGCATGAGCAATTACATCTCCGAGTATACCCTGACGCTGTACTATAAGATAAGAACCAACAACAGAGCAAAGAATACCTAAACTAGCAGCAATAACTAGCGCATCTCGCATGAATCCAAAACTAAGGGGTTCTAAAAGCAAATTCAACATTATTGGTAATTGGTAATTGGTAATTGGTAATTGGTAATTGGTAATTGGTAATTGGTAATTGATAATTGATTAAGCCGACTTTGATTCTCTATTTAAAAATAAAATCTTATTGGTAATTGGTAATTGGTAATTGGTAATTGGTAATTGGTAATTGATAATTGATTAAGCCGACTTTGATTCTCTATTTAAAAATAAAATCTTATTGGTA
>JBCCSG010000036.1:0-32685 GCA_039200565.1 Cyanobacteria bacterium P01_D01_bin.50
TCCTACAACGGAACGCCAGTTGCTACAACGCGGCGGCAGTCGCTACAACGGTGCGTGTTCCTCCGTGCACGCCGCGCTGCCTTGGGAACCATGGCGGAGCACTGGCTCGGGAACCGTGCCGCAGGAGTGGCTCCTCTTCCCCCTCTCTTTACTCTGCGACTGTCGTCAATGCCTGAACGATCGCACGTGATATTAGTTCTATTTTGAAATTATTATGTTGATAACCTTGCGCTCCTTCTAAGGCTGTTTCTGCGGCTTGTTGAAATACTTCCTCAGTTGCGGAAGAATTTACTAAAATCTCTTCTGCATTTATGGCTCTCCAAGGTTTATGTGCTACTCCACCCATTGCTAAACGTGCTGTTTTGATGGAATTATTTTCAATTTCCAGGGCAGCGGCAACCGATACCAAGGCGAATGCATAAGAAGCCCGATCTCTAACTTTTAAGTAATAAGACTTTACATTCAGAGATGGAGGTAAATCGACGGCAGTAATTAATTCGTTTTCTTGTAAATTAGTATCGATATTGGGGGTATCTCCCGGTAAACGGTGAAATTCTGTGATGGGTATTTCTCTTTCTTCACCTGATGGGTTAACAACTCTGACAACAGCATCTAAAGCTGCTAATGCTACACACATATCTGAGGGATGGGTAGCAATACAATTTTCAGAAGCGCCTAAAATGGCGTGAATGCGGTTAAAACCTTCTATAGCCGGACATCCAGAGCCTGGCGAGCGTTTATTACAAGGTGCTGCCCTGTCGTAAAAATAATAGCAACGAGTTCTTTGCATTAAGTTACCGCCAACTGTCGCCATATTGCGTAACTGTTGAGTAGCGCCGGAAAGGAAAGCTTGCGATAATAAAGGATATTTTTCTCTGATTAAAGGATGATTCGCGGTAGCTGTATTACGCGCCAAGGCACCAATACGCACCCCACCGTTGGGTAATTCTGTAATATCAGTCAGCGGTAATTTCGTAATATCAATTAAACTATCCGGTACTTCCACACCAGACTTCATTAAATCTAGTAAATTCGTACCGCCACCAATCAACTTTGCAGCAGTTTTACTGCTTAATTCCTCTACCGCAGCGTTAGAAGAATTCGCTTTATAGTAATTAAATGGTTTCATTTATCTTATTAGTGTTCTTCTCTAATTTGGGAAATGGGCATGGGGCATTGGGCATTGGGAATTGGGAATTGGGAGTTTTAGGAAATTTGTGAAACTCTAAAATTTTTTACTACTAACTCCTAACTACTAACTCCTAACTCCTCACTATTCACTACTCACTCCTCACTACTCACTACTCACTACTCACTACTCACTCCTCACTACTCACTACTCACTACTCACTACTCACTCCTCACTACTCACTCCTCACTTTCTCGTAACCTTCCTTAACCGCAGCAACAATATTCGGATAAGCACCGCAACGACAAAGATTTCCACTCATGCGCTCGCGAATTTCTTTATCGGTTAATTCAATAGATGCATTGGGATTGGCAATTTCTTCTAAATTAGTTACTGTACTCGCTTGTGCTGCTTCAATTTCCCTTAGCAAAGCCACAGCCGAACAAATTTGACCAGAAGTACAGTAACCGCACTGAAAACCATCATGTTCTAGAAATGCAGCTTGCATTGCATGAAGTTCATCTCCTTCACTCAGCCCTTCGATAGTTGTAATTTCGTCACCTTCATGCATGATTGCTAAAGTCAGACAAGAATTAATGCGATTAGCATTTACTAAGACAGTACAAGCACCACACTGCCCATGATTGCAACCTTTTTTACTACCAGTTAAATTCAAACGCTCTCGCAATGCATCAAGAAGAGTCACGCGGGGTTCGATGTTTAAAATATGTTCTGTACCGTTAACCCGCAATGTTACCGATTCAGTGTCAATGCTCTTATTTTCTACAACATTTGATTGCGGATTTGACTGAATTGTAGTCATTTGAATAATACCTATCCCTCTCGCCGCCATCTTAAATCCAGATTTAAGGGATAAGCACTATCGTGAGAAGTAAGTTATCTGAACTACATAAAACTTAAAATAATGAGCAATGAACAATTATCAACGATCGACGGTTGATCCGATTAGAGAGAATGAAAGTTAACCGATTTAACGTTTCTGGCTACCAAATTCCCATAAACTATGATTGAGCGATCAATTATCAAATCACCTTGAGGAGATAGCCGAATGTGACCGAACTGAACAACGTAGCTTCCGTGATTCAGGAAGCCTCGCGCAGGGAATTGCGGGATTTAGTGCGAACTCAATTGCAAATGCTGCTCGAAGAAGGAGACTTGCGAGGTGCAAAATCAATTCTCGTACCCGTACAGCCCGTGGATATAGCGGAGGTGATTGAAGGTTTACCGGAAACAATGCACGCTTTGGTGTTTCGCTTGCTTTCCAAGGATGAAGCGATTGAAGTTTACGAATATCTCGACTATAACGTTCAGGAAAGATTGATACAGGAGTTTCGTTCCCAGGAAGTTCTCGATATAGTTGATAAAATGTCACCAGATGACCGTGCGAGGTTATTTGATGAGTTACCAGCAAAGGTTGTAAATCGGCTTTTAGGGCAACTTAGTCCCACTCAAAGAGAAGCTACCGCCGAACTTTTGGGTTATAAAGCCGGTACTGCTGGACGAATTATGACTCCTCAATTCATCTTGCTCAAGGAAAATTTTACTGTAGCGCAAGCTTTAGAAAGGATTCGCCGTCAAGCTAACGCCAGCGAGATGATTTATTATCTTTACGTTACCGATGCTGCTCGGCGTTTAACTGGAATTGTTTCCCTACGGCAATTGGTAACAGCTCGCACAGAACAAGAAATCAGTGAAATCATCAATCGCGACTCCATATATGTTTATACTGAAACAGACCAAGAAGAAGTCGCCAGAGTTATCCAAAAGTATGATTTTCTCGCCGTACCCGTCGTAGATAGGGAGCAGCGGATAGTAGGTATTGTTACGGTAGATGATGTTATAGATATTATTCAAGAAGAAACCACAGAAGATATTTATGCCCTTGGTGGCGGCGTACAAACTAGTGGTGACAACTACTTTCACACAGATTTATTTACCGTTGCTCGCAAGCGCGTTGTTTGGTTACTGGTGTTACTTGTCACTAATACCGTAACGGGAACGATAATTAAATCAGAAGAAGATATTTTAAAAAAATTTGTCACCTTAGCAGCTTTCATTCCCCTGCTTACAGGTACTGGAGGTAACGTAGGCGCTCAATCTTCCACGGTAGTAATTCGCGGCATGAATACCGATGAAATCCGCAGTTTAGGCACGCTTCAGGTAATTCGTAGAGAAGCCATCGCCGGTGCAATATTAGGAACAACATTAGGAGCGATCGCCACCTTATGGGCATTTCTATTGCAAGGAAACTTAGAAGTAGCGATCGCAGTTGGTAGTAGTTTGGTTGCGATTTCGATTTTAGCTTCAGTTTCTGGCTCTTCGTTACCGTTTTTATTCCGCTTCATGAAATTAGATCCAGCCTTAATGTCTGCACCATTTATTACAACAGCGGTAGATGTGTTGGGTGTTTTAATTTACTTTGGTTTAGCCAGAATAATTCTACAATTATAATTATAGTTAGTGGTTAGTTGTTAGTGGTTAGTAGTTACTTATTACTTATTACTTCTTACTCCTTACTCATTACTTCTTACTCATTACTTCTTACTTATTCATTGATAATTGAATAAATTGTTGCCAAGTTTGATTGGGAACCCAAATTTTATCTAAATCTTTTTTCGCTTCTTCATCGCTAACACCCTCATATAAACGGCGATAAAGATATATAAAAGCGGAAACGCGCTTATTTGCAGCACAATGGACAAAGATTTTTTTATCCGCGCTTGTTTTCATTACCTGAATAAATTCTTTGAAATTTTCCGGCATAGGGTTTTCCCAAATTACGGGTATATGAATGTATTGCATCCCCAGAGTTTCGACAATCTCTTTTTCATTGGGTAAAGCGTTGGAAGAATCTTTCAGTGCAAGATTTACAATAACTTGATATCCCGCTCTTTTTATATATGAAAACTCCTCTACAGATGGTTGTCCCGATGTAGCAATTTTGTCTGAGATTTTCAAGTAATTGTAAATATTTTCTAGGCAGTTATGAGACATTTTAATTTGAAATTAATCGATGAGCGATTATTCTACAATAAAATCTAAGTTTCCAACATTATTCGTAAATTGGGGGAGAGTAATAAAACCTATTCTGGCAAATTGGCAGTTAGGGAATTTGAAATAGTGAAAATCCACATTCGGGATCCCAACTATCATCATCAAATCGAATAATAATGTTCTACCACTGGAAACGGTTCATAAAAATGATGTAAAAGTTGTTTCCATTCTTGATATTCTTCCGATTGTCGAAACCCGATAGTATGAGCTTCTAAAGTTTGCCAACGTACTAGGAGAATATAACGATTTGAGACTTCAACACATTTTTGTAATTCGTGAGATAAATATCCCGGCATTGCAGCAATGATTTTTGAAGCGGTTTTAAAAGCTGCTTCAAATTCATCGCACATCTCTTCTTTTACATTCAAAATTGCAACTTCGAGAATCATGAATTTATCTATAGATTGTAATTAAATAAAAATAGTCCCCCATCCACCATCAACAAAGATAACTGTTCACTGTTAACTGTTATTAGAATGGTGCGTTACGTCATTATCAAAAATTTAACCTCAAATCATACATACGAGGGGCCGTAACAGCACCCTACAATTGATCCTTCTCTTGTGAAACAATACTTCAACGCACAATTCTAAACTTTCAAACAAATAATTAGTAATTAGAAACCCAACACTATTATTGAAAGAACTCCGTTTAATCACAATGATAAAACCTACGATCAAAATTACAAAAAGGAGGTTGAAGAACTTTTAAAAAGTTACAAGCCTAAGGACAAAATGAACCTTGGACAAAGCTTGGGTAAAAAGTTTGTTGGTTCCGATATTGTAGTGGACACTCTTCCAGACTACAAAATTATGTCTATATACATTGAAGAAGAGTCACACCACCTCTACATTCTACAAAGAAAAATCCGCCAAGGAGAAGTAAAAACTTACTGGGATATTCCTGAGCTTAGAGGGTTCACACTTTTTAAAAAAGGAAGATTTATTGTTGTAGAGTCATAGGTGGATAAGGAAAGAAGCGAATACTAAACCCACTGGGAATAATCCTTAAACAAAGTTCACAAGGTCGATTCTGGATTCTTTACTGAATGCTAAAAATCAATAGCCGATTCTACATCTTTAATTAAGTAATTATTGCATTACTGTTCACGGGATGACAAGCACCCCGAAACCTTGCTCGCTTCTATGTTTTTTAGCTTAAAACCTTAAAAACAAATCGAATAAAAATGATAATCATTCTAGTATGGAGTAGTGAATGGTTGTTGTTCACGAACGCTCAGGTCGTAGTGAAGCACGAGTTCGTAAACGTCGGTCAAGACAGCTTATCTCCTAATGACTAAACCACGGCATGAATTTAAGCAATTACAAACTGCTTAAACCACAAGGTTCTAATGCCTGGCATCACAACAATGGCGAAAGCGAGTACAAACCCTGCAATTAGAGAACAGAATAGCGAAGAAGGCATTAATGTAATTTGAAGCAGGTTCATGACTTATCCTCTTGGTAAATTATGCCTCGCCAGTTAAAACTCCCAGATGTTGATGGAGCGGGTAGCGCGATAGCGAAGCTCCAAAGGCAAGCAGATCGCGCTACCCTCAAGGAAGACGGTGCTCCTGAGCAACGCACGGTTCATTAGACAGTTAAAGTAGCTTCCTTCCATATACCTGTGGCAGCAACCTCTCTGGCATAATCAGCAAAATCTTTAGGTTGTCGTCCCAAGGCACGCTGAATCCCATCGGTGAGGCGGGCGTTGCGCCCATCCAGCACGGTGTTAAATAGATAATCCAACATCCAAACCACGTCTTTAGGCGCACCGGATTCTTTAACGCCACCTACAAACGCTTCGTGGGGAACTTGAACATAAGCAATCTCACGACCAGTGGCATTTGACAGCTCAATGGCAATGTCGGCAAAGGTCATTAGGCGGGGGCCGGTGACTTCGTACACTTCTCCGGCATGACCGAGTTCTGTGAGGGCCGCGACGGCGACAGAGGCGATGTCATCCACATCGACAAAAGGCTCTGGAATGTTGCCTGCCGGGAGCGTGATTTGACCCGCCATGACCATATCGATAAATGCGCCCTCCGAGAAGTTTTGGTTGAACCAGCTGGCTCGGACGATTGTCCAGTCAACGCCACTGTCCTGCACGATTCTTTCGCAGGCTTGCGCCTCGGCTTCGCCCCGCCCCGACAGGAGAACCAAACGCTTAACGCCATGGCGTTTGGCTTTATCGACAAAGGTCTGAATGGCATCGGTTGCACCGGGCATGGCAAGGTCTGGGGCGTAGTTGATGTAGACGGCTTCAACATCTTGCAGACAAGCATCCCAACCCGCTTCATGATGCCAATCGAAAGCTGGAGAGGCTGATCGTGAACCCTTCCGAGTCGGCAGACCTTTCGCCTCCAGGGCAGCGACAATCCGGCGACCAGTCTTGCCAGTACTGCCGAGGACAAGAGTTAGTCCCTTTGGGTTTTGGGTTTGATTTTGAATGGTATTCATGACTTGTGTCCCTTAGTGAGTGAACTATAAGCCAACTATAAAGAGTTTGCCCTAGACATTTCTTGACAGTCGCCGTCGAAATTTTGACTTTACGCGCCAATGTCACGAGATGGAACTTAAAAAAATGGGGCGGGCTTCCCGTTCTGGGTCTCCGACCCAGAACGGGCGAGTCCCTACGTTTAAAACCGAGGGCTTGTTAAAAAGCGATGCAGCGCGGTCTTGGGGGTTTCCCCCACTCGCTGTTGCATCAAGAAGCCCGCCCCATTTTTTTGCGGAAATTGTAGGTCAACTAAAATTCGATTGGACTCAGGGATTGAGACGGAACGAGCGAGGTGTCTGCCCAGCCCAGCGCTTAAATGCTCGCGTGAAAGCACTTTGCTCAGAGAAACCGGTCATGAAAGCCACTTCCGCTAGGGAATAGTCAGTTTGCTGTAAAAGCTGTTCGGCTAACTGACGCCGTGACTCATCCACCAGAGTTTGAAACGAATAGCCCCGCTCCGACAGCCGACGTTGCAATGTTCGACCGCCCATATTGAAGTGCCCCGCTACATCAGAAATGGTGGGCACTCCCTCACTCAAGCATCGAGAAACGTGAATGCGAACCCGTTGTTCGAGCGAGTTGGGGTCTGCCAACTTAGACAGTTCAGCCTCAAGATGGGTATCGAAAAATTTGGAAATGCTTTCGTCGCCGAGATGATTCGGTGTTTGCAGCGATTCATGGGATACAAATAGCGCGTCTCTATCCGAGTCAAAATGAATCGGACAGTCAAAATAGGCTTTATGATTATTGATAACTTTTGGCGCTGGATGCTTGAAATAAACAGCTAGCGGTTTAAACGGCTTTGTGGAAATTTGCCGACTGATTGAAACGATGCTGGCGATTGTAGCCTCATTGGAAAGCCGCAGACCCAAGTGTCGCTCACCTGCTCGATGCAGGTGCATGAATGCACCTTGGTCTGCCCTCTCAACTTCATAGGTCGAAACGCTAGTTAAAACTCGGGCATAGCGTTCCGCACGCTCATAAGAACCTCTCAGATTCGTGGCCGACTTCCAGGCTAGACCAAAAGCCCCATAATCATCACAGCGCATCGCTGCCCCTGCTCTTAGTGGCAAGGTCGTGCCATTGTTTTCAGCCGCCGCAATTCTTTCTAAAAAGGCGTAGTATGCCGTATCAGACACCATCAAAGAGGGGTCAACTGGTTTTTCTGGCTCGATGCCGAGCGATCGCAGCAGGTCGTCTTTGTCGATGCCTTCTTCGACTACTCCAACGACCTTCCTAACAAATAATGAGGTGATTTGTCCCATGAAGACGAGAGTATTTTTTCGCCACAACGTCCTGGTTATCGGTGAGAGGTGGTTTTTCAATTTTAACCTTTTACCGTGCAACAAAACAACGCCCTTTGAAATTGATAGAACAGGTGCCTTTTGACCATTCGACTTAAACATTATAGGAATGGCCGCCTTAGTGCCGCCTTTTTTGTAGGGTGCTCTTACACTGACTGATTTTTGAAGGTAATAATAAGACAATCAGTGTACGGCACCACGCGAGTTTTGTGACACTTGCGGCCATTCCTAGTTCATTAACTCTTACTCCTTACCTGTTACCTCAAATTCGGCGTTAACTGCAAATATAAACAAGGAATCACTAACAATGCAATTAAAGTCGATGCACACAAACCAAATATAATCGCCATACATAAAGGAAACCATACTGGATCGCTAATTGCTAAAGGAATTAAACCTACAATCGTAGTAATACTTGTAGTTAATATTGGACGCAATCTATCAGATGCACCATGAGCGGCTGCTTGTCGCACTTTCATCCCATTTTCTCTGTGTTTGTTCATGGTTTCCACCATGACAATGGCATCATTCACTACAATTCCCACTAGGGAAATAATCCCAATAACTGCGGGGAATGAAAGGGGGATTTGGAATAGGGAGAAACCACCAAAGGTACCAATAAAAGCAAACGGAATGGAGAGCATAATAATAAAAGGTTGGGTGAAGGAGCCAAATTGCAACACCAGTACTGAGAATACTAAAAACAGTGCTACATAGGTCATTTGAATGGCCGAGCCAAAGGTTTCACCTTGAGTTTCTGCATCACCAGCAAATTTGTAATCGTAACCTGCACCCCATTTTTTCTTCATTTGCTGTAATTTTGGCTCTAAATCTGCCAAAATTTCACCAGCAGTTCGATTATTAGTTTTGGAATAAACTGTAACGGTGCGTTCTGTATCTGTATGGGTAATTGATAGGGGAGCCACACTTTCTTCAATATCTAGTACCGATCGTCCCGATATTGCTCCTTTATCTGGAGAAAACAACCGAATTGCTGTTAACTCATCTCGACGGGTGGGGCCACCAACAGCACCTTGACGGGAAGGAAAAGCTGTGGAAAGACGAATTTCTAAATCATCTTCACCACCACCGATGGGGTAGTCACCAATATCATTATCAGTCATGATGTAACGTCCCTGCATTGCCAAATCATCTTGATTAATCCCATAAAAATCCATTGCTTCCCGTCGGGGTTGAAGTTTTACGTCAGAGCGCATAGCCCCCAAACCGTCGCGCACATCTTGAGTACCTGGTATTTGTCGCAGTGCAAGTTGAACTTCCCCAGAAATTTGCCGCAGTTTGTCCATATCACTCCCTTTGAGTTCAACTTCAATGGGATCGCCACTATCTCCTGTACCGGGAGTATTGAAAATTATGGATGCACCAGGATAACGACGCAGTGCTTGATTTAATTCGGTGCGTAGCGATTCGATATATTTATAGGATGGTAATTCACGTTTCTCTTCTTTTGTAAATACCGTGGAGAAACCGAGTAAATAATTATCTTCACTGGGTTTTATCCCACTTTCACTGACTAAATTACTTTTTTGTCCAACTAATTTAGTCACACTTTCAAAATAATTTTTGTCACGCAAAATTTCTCCCAAATCATCCGCCACTTGCTGAGATTGATTTAAAGTTGCAGTAGGTGGTAATTCTATATTAATACTCAGGTTGCGGTTGTCATCGTCAGGGAAAAGAGTTCCCGGTAACTGCGCCACTGCAAACAAAGCACAAATAAATAGTGCTAAAGCACCAGCAATCCAAGCTCCAGAAGTAGCTCTATTGCGTACTGTAAAATTTAGACTCCAACGGGTAAACTTTTCAGAAAACCATTCTGTCAATTTATCAATGCGGGTTTTTTTCGCTCCACCTTTAACATTACCCAAAAGAAAACGCGATAGAGGGATATCAACTAAAAGGGCGATCACATAACTCAGTAACAAACAAATAATTGCAGTAATTGGCATCAAGCGGACAAATTTACCCATAGTACCGCTAATTGCCATTAAGGGAGCCATTGCCAAAATAGTTGTCAGTTGACCGGTAAAAGCCGGTCCAGCATAGGTTTTCACGGTTTTCAAGGCGGCTTGGTCAAAACTTAAACCTTCAACAAACAACCCATCATGCATCCCTTCCATCATCAAAATAAATACATCTACCAACAAACCCAGCGCTAACACCATGCCATACAAAATCATGCTGTTAAGAGTTTGTCCCGCTAACCAGAGGATAAATATTGCGCCCAAAAAAGTTATGGGAATTGATAAACCAGCAATTAGAGCTTCTCGCCAAGTCAGGGCAACAAATAGGATGATAAAAACGCAAATTACCGCTTGAACAACATTACTAATCAAATCGTTTTGGTCTTTCTCAATAGTTTCGTCATCCCTGGAGGTGATGCGATAACCCATACTATGAGGCCAGGTATTTGGATCTTGTTTAATTGATTCCAATCCTTGCAAAGCATTACTAATTACATTTATTGTGTCAGAACCAGGTACTTTTACGATCTCCAAATTAACTACTGGTTCAAACTCCGAATTTTCCCAACTAATAAAAGCACGGGTTTTTTCCCTTTCTAAATCCCGACGTATTTGAGCTACTTCATCTAACCGTACTACCCTACCTTCATTACCACCCAAACGGGCTATAGGCAAACTACGTAAATCTTCTAGAGTCCGAAATCGTCCAAACAGACGTACCTGGGAACCAATTTGGGCATTTTCAATTTGGTCCCAAGGCATATCCCGGTTTGCAGTTTGAATGCGGTTACTCACCGTTGTAGGAGAAATCCCCAGAGCACTGAGACGACTAGGTATAAGTTGCACGTGAACAACTTCTTCCCGTTGTCCAGCCAAATTTACTTCCCGCACTCCAGGGACTTTTTCTAATCTTTCTTGAATATCTTCAGCGGCTCTACTTAATACCGGAGGATCTAATTTACCATAGAGAGCAACGGTGAGAATGGGAGCATCTTGAACCGATATTTGCTCAATTTTTGGTTTATCGGCATCTTCATTAATCTCCGGTTCCGCGTCATCTACCTTTTGACGTAATAACTGGATTGATTCAGTGACATTAGCACTCGCGACAAACTCGACACTAATTTTGGAAACACCATTAAAGGAAGAACTTTCAACTTTTTTTAATCCTTTAAGGGATTTAAGTTCAGTTTCAATTTTATCTGTAATTTGAGATTCAATAGTTTCTGGATCTGCTCCTGCCCAGGTAGTGGTAACCATTGCTTTGGCAATTTTTATATCTGGATCGGCTTCTTTAATCATTGATTGGTAAGCCATTAACCCGCCAAAGATCAGCAAAATTATTAGCAGAATACCAAAAACTGTTTTGAGGAAAAAGAATTTAACTAAACCAGAAACACCACTAACATCAGGTACATCGTGATGCTTACCATTTCTTTCTTGGAGGGGAACTAATTCAGAAGTCATAGGATTTTAAATAAAAAATAGGGAATAGGGAATAGGGAATAGGGAATTGGGAATTGGAAATTGGGAATTGGGAATTGGGAATTGGGAATTGGGAATTGGGAATTATCTACCCCCTCTACCCCCTCTACCCCACGCCACTTGCTACAACGGTGCGTGTTCCTCCGCAACGCAGTGGCTCCTCTACTCCCTCTACTCACCTCCCCCTCTCCCCACCATTAACTACCTCCACAGGAGTACCATCAACTAAACGATTTCTTCCTTGTGTAACAACTAACTCTCCAGGCTTGACACCGCTTCTAATTTCCTGTTGGGAAATTCCGCGAATTCCTTCTGAAACAGCACGTAATTTAACTATTTGCTTCTCTTTATCCACAACAAAAACATGGGGTTTTTGATCGCGGTAAACAATTGCATCTGGAGGTACTGTAAGGGCACGGGGGTTATTTTCCACAGCTAACCACACAGAAACCCGTTCGCCATCCCGTACATTTTTCATTCCCCCATTTAAACGAACAGTTACTTGTACCGCACGCTCCCCAGGAGAAACAGAAGGGCTAACAGAAAATACCCTACCTCTAGCTCTGGCAAGGCTCAACAGGGTTTCTTGTGACATTCCGGCTGTAGAGGCTGCACTCATATCCTTATCTAACACCACATAGGCTGATTGACCGGGACGCACTAAAGTACCATCAAAAGCTGGTAATCTTAGTCTGACCTCGTATGCATTGGGATCGATCAAAATCATCGGTACCGAATCCACTACATCTTGGTAATCCCCAGTAACCTGTAACCTTTGGGTTGTCCAGTAGTCACCTTCTCGGATATTCATGTGAGCGACGATACCATTGAAAGGTGCTTTAATGACCGTATCTTCGAGGTTGACATTGGAACGATTTTGTCCTGCACGAGCTGAAGCTATAGTAGCTCGCGTTGATTGAAGTTGAGACTTTGCTGATTCAAGTTGACCTAGAGAAGATTTTACTTGACTTTGAGCAGCAGTTATTTGAGCTTGAGCGGCTTTTACTTGTGCGGAAGCCTCTTTGGCTTGATTTCTGCGCACATCAACTTCTGAGGTGGAAATGGCTCCTTCTGCGAATAGTTTCTCATACCGTTTTAATTCCGATTTGGCTAACCTATAAGCGTCTTGAGCGGCTTCCAAGTTAGCTTGCTCTCTAATTACATCTGCTTTGGCTTGTTCTATAGATGCATTCGCTTGGGAAATACCAGCTTGTGCTGTTACCCTTTGGGTTTCGGCTTCAGCAGTTTGAGCTTGTGCTTGTGCTAATTCTGCTCTGAGTTTGCGATCGTCAACTTTTGCGAGTAATTCACCCGCTTTGACAAAATCTCCTTCTCGCAAATCTCGTCCATTCACTTTTTTGATATAAGTAATAGTGCCTGAAGTTTCAAAAGTCAGATGCTTTCCTCGCACTGCTGAAACATAACCATCACCAAAAACAAATTTTTGTAAAGGTTGAATTTTAACTTCTGTTGCTCTTACACTTAAGCGTGCTGGTTCCACGGCTGGCGGGGGGGTTTCCTGGGGATTATTTTGCAACTGCCGGAAAAATACGCCACAAACAGCAACAATACCAACTCCCAGGAGTAGATACAGCCAGATTCGCCGTTTTGATTTACCAGGAGGATTTGCTGTTGTAATGTCGTTGTTAACTAATTCAGGATTACTATCAGCTAAATCTTGAGTATCTAGTTGTTGAATAGCTTGAATAGTATCTGGTTCAATTTGCTGGGGTGGATTTGGCAGGGAGCCCTTTGACGATCGCAGGTTTTGCAAACTATCATGATTCATTTTGTATCCCCCATAGGTAATGCTACTTTTAATACTGCTTACTCAGATAAGAAAAATATATGAGACTACCGAGCAACTATTTCTAGTTGTTTAACCATTAGATGTGATTATAAAATTAACTACTACAATATAGGATACAGAATAATTATCTTATGCAGTTACACTCGGTATTTGGGAGAAAAAGTCGAAATACATCTGAAATCGCGGGAGGTTAAAACTTTATTCTTGAAAAATTCTTTAACCTTCTCAAATAATAGTTTTATTTTCATGAAAATTGATGTTAATTTACACAATGTAATGGAATATTTATAGTTTTTTTAGTTTTGCTTTTTATCAGTTATCTTCTGACAATGAATATATAATAAATGTTTAAATATTTAAAGATATTTACAAGTAAATTTTTGTCAAGAAAAAGTGCTAATTGCCATATAAATTTTTATAGTAAAGAAAAAGACATAGGAATTTCAACCTGACTACAACGCTTAAACTGTCAAGGGCTCCCTGCCAAATTTTTTTCTTCTAAAAAAAATCTCATGGGTACCCGTCAATAACCCATAGAAATAATCTCTGCATACCATTGGGTAAAATTTAAAATAGCATCATATCAAGTCCGACCAATTACTTTTTTCCTAACTCCTCACCCCTTAACCACAACCCACTGCGTTACGGGAGCCATTGCTTTCCATCCCAAAAACTTACCTACAGATTCCGCCCTTTGTATAGCTATCCGCGTCAAACTCCCACCAACTCGATTGTGCCATTCGAGTAACTTCTGTTCGCTTTCCACAGTCACCGCATTCGCTACCAAACGCCCGCCTTTGCGAAGTGCTTGCCAACAAATATCAAACATTTCTTCTACAGTCGCACCACCACCGATAAAAATTGCATCGGGTGGTTGCAAACCTTTTAATACCCCAGGGGCTTCACCATGAATTATACGCAAATTCGGCGTGCCTAAACTTGCAGCATTATCCGCAATGTAATTAAGTCTAGAGTAATTTTTTTCAATAGCGATCGCCCAACATCGGGGATGAGTTCGCATCCATTCTATACTGATGGAACCGCAACCAGCACCGATATCCCATAATATTTGTCCGGGAATGGGTGCAAGAGCGGCTAATGTTATTGCTCTAACTTCGTGTTTGGTAAGTTGTCCGTCGTGGTTATAAGCTATATCTGGTAAACCGACTATCCGAGGTAGTTGTAAAATATTTGACGAGACGATACATTCGACTGCAATTGTATTTAAACTAGCTATTTTGGTAGTCTCCCACTCAGCTGCGATACCTTCTACAATACGCTCCCGCTGTCCCCCCATGTATTCTAAGACTGTCATTTTACTATCACCAAAGCCTCTTTCTACAAGAGTTTGCGCCACGATTGCCGGAGTATTTCTACCTTCACTAAGAATAAGCAACCGCGCTCCAGGATAAATTACTGGATGTAAAAGAGATATCGGACGAGCTGCTAAAGTTAAGGTTTCTATTTCTTGTAAAGCCCACCCCAAACGGGAACAAGCAAGACTAAAAGCAGAAGGTGCGGGGATAATAGTTATTTCTGTAATGGGTATGCGACGGGATATAGTAACCCCAATTCCGAAACACATCGGGTCCCCACTTGCTAAAATGCAAACAGATTGTCCGCGACGTTGGATAATTTCTTCAACTGTTGTGGCGATTGGGGAACTCCAAATCAACTTTTCCCTCTTGTCGTTTTCTGGTAGCATTGATAAATGACGTTTGCCTCCTACCAATACTTCTGCTTGTTCGACTAGGGTTGAGGCTACCTGACTCAACCCAGGTAAACCATCCTCACCAATACCCACCACGGATAACCATTTGTGCATTAATCTGCATTAATTTTTTTAGATTAGGATTATTATATGGTCTGCCTGATGCCTACTCTACAACAGTAGAAAGATTTTTTTGCTTAGTTTAACGAACACCTCCATTTTTCCTGTCGAAAACTGTTCATAACTAGTTTTCCGGAACGGGCAGCGGTGACTCCCCAAGATTGACTACGACAACTCTACATCTTCCCTAAAGAAGAACTCGAAGTAGGCTACGCCTTTCGCTGCTTTTTCTTCCTGCCTTTCTTTCGATTGGCATTCTGGTCGGCAACGAATCTCGCTAGAACCTCTTGTATGGTTGTAGAATCGAAGTGAAGATGACGGCGAATATGGAAGGCTTTCAGGGCTTCCCAATACTTCACCCACACCTTCCGGCTCGCTCTACCGCTATCCACTGGGACGGCGAGCGAGTTGCTAAAAGATTTTGGCAATCTGATAGTTTTGTGACCCAATGCTCTGCGCCCAATAATCAACGCAGCGCTAGAAGCAGAGTTGAGTCCGTATTTTTTCATGAAAACGGTCATGCCTTCTATTGAGGAGTTTATTGGCGAAATATATATAATTTGTACACCACGCTTGTCGCAGCGAGAATGCAACGCAGTACGGAACCCTTCATAGACAAGACCACAGAGCATTTTGTTGTAACGTTTTGAGCCACCATTCCGAAGTGCTGCTTTCTTCTTTGCAAAGTCAAGGTTTTCGAGCGCTACAGCGCATCCTAGCAATTCTGCAATGGTGACTATTTGTGCTGCGATATCTCTCAAAGCAGCTTTGCGCTGTCCTGTCGTCCAAGTATCGAGGACGGGGAAAGAGAAAATGACTCGTTGTCCGTTGTGGGTACCTAGATTGCCATCTGGTTTGACGTAGGTGACATCGATACTATTTGCGTTCTGGTCAATACCTAAAACGCCATTCTTTTTGGTGTGAAGCATCGGAGTTTCTTGAACATAAGTCGTGAGATGGATGTACCATTGGTTGTTTTTTTTGGTACGGCGGAACACTTGAACCGTAACGGCTTTGTTGGATTCTAAAGCATACAATAAATCATGTTTGCGCTGTCCATCTACTTGGAAGTCAACCCGAACCCATTCGCCGTACCGACTTTGCAAATAACGTGGAACTTGGATTAGCAGACAAAAATTGTCTTCTTCTTCGTGATAAATCTTGGCTACTGGGTTGTTCCCGGACGCTGAACCTTTTCCTACGGAGTAGAAGCTGCCCGAACGAGCTTTTCTCCAGTCTTCTAACCATTCTTCATGGCTGGAGTAACCATTCGCCTGCTTGTTGTACTGAGCCTTGAATAACTTGCTACCACCAAAACATACCTTGGGTGCTTCAATTTGCTTCAACTTGTCTAGCTTTTCTTGTTGAGCAGTGTTTTTGAGAAGTTTGGAACGAATGCCCATCAATAGTTTTGGGACGCGCTTGTGTCCCTTTTTTGTAGGCTCTGCAAGCTCCTTCTCAACCTGCTCTATAAGTCTCTGCGCTTTTTCTTTTCCAGACGCAATGTCAACAACTAAATCATCTATTTGGTTCTCTAAAGAAGATTTCAGTTGCTCAATTGTCCCACCTGCATCCGTAAGCAAGGAATCGACCCAAGCCCATTGAACATCAAATTCCTTTTGATAAGATTTGGATAAATTGCTTTTGGATTGTCCAGCATTGAGGTCTTTTACACCTCTTCTATATAGGGACTGATAATTATCAGCCCAGTGGAAGACAAACGGATGCACACTATCTTTGGAGCCTATTTTGGCTTCAATACCGACTCGGCGATGCATAGGATCGGCGTTCGGATCTTTCGACTTGTTTCGGACTAAAGTCGTGTTGCGGTCAAATTGTGATTTCTTTTTCGCCATCCTGCATCACCTCCTCGCTTTTCTGTTCACCATAAACAGATACTAAAACATATCGTCAGGTTTTGCGCCTGATTTTTCGGAAATCATATCAACAATTTTTTTTTCGTATTTCCGAACACCGTATAAGCGGCACGAGAACGAATGAACGACCGCCAAGAGGTCTTCCGTCAACTCTTCTGCGGGCGACATAGATTGTTGGTTTGCGATAATAAGTTCCCCACCATGCGATTCTATGAAGTGCTGAAAAAAGTCAAAGCCAAATCTACACAAGCGGTCTTTGTAACCAACTATCAACTTGTTTACTTCGCGCCTTTCAATGCGCTGCATCAAATCTAAGAATTTTGGGCGAGTGTAATTCAAGCCACCGCCTACTTCAAAGATAATCTCGCCAACAATCAATCCTCTCCCTAAACAAAAAGTTTCCAGCGCCGAAACTTGTCTTTCTAAATCCGTTTTCTGCTTGGCAGAAGAGACTCTTGCGTAGATGATGTTGTAAGTTTCTGGTTGTTTTCTTTCTATATTCAAAGCTTCGGTAAGATGTTCGTCGGTATAATAGCGATGACCTGACGGCATTCTTTGTGCAACTAACTTTCCGTCTCTATCCCATTTTCGTAGCGTACCAACGGTTCTATTGACTAATTTGGCGAATTCGCCAGGTTTGTATCGTTTTTCCACTGTTAATACCTGTTGCTCATATACAGATATTAACAGATATCAACAGATTTATCCTACTAGTAAGATGACAGTGCGGCATAAAGGGCGCACCCGTTTCAAAAGGTTGAAACCCCTATGATATAGTACAATTGACTTTTGACCGAAATAATTTTAGATTTTACCCAACAGGATTTTGGATTATGAATGGTTGAGGGACCCCTAAATTTATTTATGGAAACAATCTAAAATCGTAAATCCAAAATCCAAAATTGCCTGACGAACGCAAGCGCGGTACCAGAGTATAGCTGATTGAATGGAATAGGTTCATATATAACTCTTGTGGTGTTTCAAATCCGAAACCGACTCGGTTGTAACACGCGAGTGCTGATTGCCAAAAAAATTCATTGAATCTTTATATACTTGTATATCTATAAACATTAAGTATTCCTTACAGCATAAGTCTTTTGGATGATATAGGTGTGGTAATGGAATTTATTTTTTTGATGAACAGTTAAGAAATAAATATTTTTTTCATGGGATAAAAAATACACTAATACGACCGAATAATTCTACGTATAAATAAAACACGTAGTAGTGCCAATTGGTTGGATTAGGGAGATTGTGTGCATGTCACAAAGGATAACTTGGATTGATTGCTGGAAAGGTATCGCAATAGTGACAGTAGTTGCCGGTCATATTTTAGACTTAGAAATTGCTAAGTATATTTTCTGGTTTCATATGCCGCTTTTTTTCTTTGTCAGCGGATATTTGTATAAAGAAAAATCTAATTATTTATCTTTTTTTAAAAATAAGTTTCTTCATTTGATTGTTCCTTATATATCATTTCTAATATTATTTAGTATTCCTACTTTCGCAATGTACATAGGTGAATTATGGCAAACTAAACAATTAGATTCGCTATATAAATTACTGTTTTTCGGCTTTAATCAATTATATGGTGGTCAATTACTCACAGAGTCTTTTGGTACATTTTGGTTTGTAACTTGTTTATTATTTACTCAGCAATTATACAATTTTATATATACTAAATTTGGAAATTATAAATATTTGATAAATATAATCATGTTAGACGTTTACTGTTTAGCAATGATTGATTACTGGTTTTTTAAAGATATTATTTTCCCTTGGAATATTAATGTGGTGTTAATGGCACTTCCATTTTATTGGCTTGGACATATGGTATCTCAAAATTCAAATATTTTTAGCTCTAAAAAGTTAATTATTCTTGCAGCAATTACCCTTATAATTATGTTTTTTATCGATAAATTATCTTTACTAGAACTTACATTTGATATGAAGCATAAAAGTTATGGGATACCAATTATAAATTTATTAATCGCTGTTTCTGGCATTATTATTGTTCAACAGATGGCGCAAATAGCAAATAAAATAAACTTTATCGATCGCCTCACCCGCGAACTCGGTGGAGCTTCGATGGCAATTATGTATTTGCATCAACCTATTCAGTTCGGCTTAAAAGAAGTTCCATTTTTTAGTGAAGGTATTATTAGGCTAATTGCTGGTTTGCTTATTCCATATATCATTTATAAAATCATTATTAATTTTTCTCTCACTAGAAAGTTTCTCTTAGGTGACTTCAAATCTGTATCAAATATTAAATTAAAAACTTTATCAAAAGTATGATTTGGTCGAGACGTAGCATTGTAACGTCAAAACATTTTGTATTCGATCCAAATATCGCAAAACTACCCCAAATAAATTTCGGTTTTTACCACTGCACAAATGACTGAAAAAATATCTAAACTAGAAATATCAGCGATTACTCGCTATATAACGATTAAGTTAATCTATGTTCAATAATATAGAGGGGAAATTATAATGTCTGAAACTTTAGAAGTGGCACAAGCTGCAATAGATTCTAACAAAAATGTAGTGAGTACACTTGAAACAGCTATCCTTGAAGCTGTTGCAGAAGCGCGCGAGACTTGCGAATTAAACGGAAACAATTCTAGCGATTGCGCTGTAGCTTGGGATATTGTAGAAGAATTGCAAGCTGAGAAATCCCATCAAAAGCAAGCAAAACAAACTAAAAACTCTTTGGATAATTATTGCGCGAGCCATCCAGAAGCAGACGAATGCCGGGTGTATGACATCTAGTTTTGCCTTAAATCCAAAGCAGCATCAGAAGTAATTCGCTTAATTGCTGTGAGATCGACCGATATTGTTTCACAGGTGCATCCCAACCATAAGAGATACTCGATATTTCCAGCAGGACCAGTAATAGGCGACCAAGTCAAACCTTTATAATACCATCCTAACTCGATCGCGGTTTGCAAAACCTGAAAAATAGCATTAGCTTGGTCATTCGGGTTACGTACAACCCCTT
The DNA here is from genome assembly GCA_039200565.1 of Cyanobacteria bacterium P01_D01_bin.50. GTDB lineage: Bacteria > Cyanobacteriota > Cyanobacteriia > Cyanobacteriales > Nostocaceae > Rivularia. Next base: position 19,997 of record JBCCSG010000036.1, read on the forward strand.
TCTTCCCAACTAGGTTTTTCCCAACCTCAAACTGTGGCTTCACCAGTAACAAAGCTTCGCGGGGAGGTTGCAGAAGTCGCCACAGTGCAGGCAAAATTTTAGTTAAAGAAATAAACGACACATCTACCACAGCCAAATCGGGAAAAACATTTTCATAAACCTCTCCTGTCTGTGATAGGAGAGGTAAACTTGTTTCTTTCTCCCCATCTCCCCCTCTCCCCCTCTGCGGAATTAAGCGGTAGCTTCCGACATTTGAATATTGGAGAAGATAAACTGCATTGTTGCAGGCTTTCCTTCCACTTGGGTAGAAATTATCCGTTCGTTGAGGATGGAATAATCGCCAACTTTTTCGTACTTATCTTCAAAGTCGCTTTTTCCACCTTTTTGTTCGCCGGTTTTCGGATCGTGATATACAGAATCATAACGATGAGCAAGGTAGCCTTCGCCAGTATCGTGAGTACTGAAAGTGTTGATGGTAACTACAACACCGTGAATATGACGGTGAACAAGCACTACTTCGCGATCGCGAATTTTGTATTTATCTCCGGAAGACTTGCCACCAACTAAAATTTCTACACTACCATCGGAGTCGGTATCACCAAGACTAAAAGTATTATCTTTATGAGAGTCTTCAAATTCGCGTCTGATGCGGTGAATAGCAATTTCCCATAACTGATTATTAATTGCTTCTTTAGCTTGAGAGTCTTCTATATTAAAAACTTCCGCCTTTAGATTAGAGTAAACGCGGACATTTCCCTTAAATTCCTTACCGTCATATTTATAGGTTACATCTGCAGTATAACCGGGGAAACTCTTTTCCCAAGTGTAACGGTTATTATAAGCAGCCCGTAAAAGTTCGCGGGCGGAAGTTTGAGTAACTGTCATGCCTTTGTTTTCTCCTATCGTCTTTAATTATGTTAGCTTTTGATAGTTATTTTTGCGCTGTATTCAATTGATTTACAAATTATTGAGAATCTAGTACTCCGCCAAGGTTAATAACGAAAAAATTATTTTCTCCCCCCTCTTCCCCCTCTCCCCCCTCTTCCCCCTCCCTACCTAAACCCATCAATGTTGGTGTAGTGAACCACTTTGCAACATCTCTACATATTTACTGCCGTAGCTTTCGCTTGCGCCAGGGATGCTTCGAGTAAAGTTTCCCCAAATTTCTTCACTTGTTCAACCAAGACTTCTCCGGCGTTTTCTGGGGAACCAGTATCGAATGGTGGTGCGGGGTTATATTCCAATAATAGTTGAATCCTTTTTGCAGTTTCTTCTCCACAAATTTGACTGACAACCACTAACCCAAAGTCAATACCAGCGGTTACACCACCACCTGTAATTCTGTTTCTATCTATCACAACTCTTTCGGTTGCAACTTCAACTCCCAATATTGCCAAATGTTCGCGAAATAGCCAATGACAACCAGCACGATAACCTTTAAGTAAACCAGCAGCAGCGAGAATTAAAGAGCCAGTACATACAGAAGTTATATATTTTGCCGTTTCAGATTGGTGTTTGAGAAATTCTAGTACTTCCGAGTCAGCCATTGTTTCTACGGTAGCCATGCCGCCACCACCAATGCAAATAACATCTAATTGGGGAGATTTATCAAAGGTTGTTGTTGGTAAAATGGTTAATCCTTCATAACTTGTCACGGGTTGCAAATTCTTCCACAACAGATGCACGCGAGCATCAGGAATCAAGGAAAAGACTTGATGAGGTGCGGTTATATCAAGGTGAGTCATACCTGGGTAAATAACTAAACCAATGTGATATTTAGGTTGATTAGTCATGTTTATATTTTCTTCTACTTGGTTATCTACTATGGTAAAAATGAAGATTTTGCTTGCATAGTCCTCAACTGGGTACACTTTTAGTTCAATGGCGAATTCTCTACACAATCTATTTCACACTATAGCGACTGCAAAAAACGAGCATGAATTGCGAATGCGTTTTATGGATAGTGTTGGGGAGTATTTTGGCGTGCAGCGTTGGGGTATCTATATATTTAACGAAAATTTTTCCTATAAAGCGGTTGAGGTTAGCGGCATACCTAATTTCGATACTTTTGTGAAACTTTACGCACAGGTTGGTCGTAATATTGACCCGGTATTGCGTTACGTTACTGAACGTCATGCACCAGCACATGAAGAAATGGTGTTACCTCTCGGTGGTTGGAAACAATGCGAACTATATAAAAATTGTTGTGCTTATTACGACCACGAACATATCATGACGGGACCTATAGTTGGTGGAGGGAAGCTTATCGGTGCTGATCCTGCTTGCTCGTGTAGGTAAAACACCTGCATTTAATTATCAAGATATTGCCGATTTAAGTGGTGTTTGTACTCATATTTCAGCTTGTATGGCAACACTAAATAGTCAAGAAACTATATTTACTTCTACTTTAAGCGATCGCGAGCGCATGCCGAAGGCTTATCGTCTTACACGCCGCGAAATTCAAATAGCTCAACTTGTAGCGCGGGGATTAACAAATAAAGAGATTGGCGTAGAACTTTGGATTACACAAAATTCAGTCAAACAAGCTTTAAAAAGGATGTTTCGTAAGTTAGAAGTTTCCTCGCGCACCGAAATGATTACAAAATTGCAAGATATCCTGAATGAGCCCAATTGAAGTTGTAGCTAGTAATTGGCAATTAGAAAAGCGATTATTTATCTTTATATCTCTCTATACTCGTTGCCAAAATGTATCCTGATTCACATCTTAGACCAATAAAAATTGCTCAGTAATAATTTCAAAGTTCTGAATTTGTCTACGAAAGCTAATAAAGTTATTGTAGCTTTTTAATGCTTTTTATTACTTAATATGCTTTTATACTGAGAGATACAAGATATGAATCTGTTGAATTCAAATTAGCTAATTCCTTCATCATGCCAACTGAATTAATTATTTTAATTGCTGCATTGATTGTCGCTTGGATAGTTTTTAGAGCTTTACTAGGGATATTAAAAACGGCGATTAGCACAGCGATTGCTGTTTTTGTAATCGTCGTTATTTTAAGTTTATTTGGTATTACCCCTGAAGATTTAATTCGAGAAATTACTAATTTACCTCAGACTCTGATGCGTCTATTCCCAGATATACAAACGCAAACAGGTATCTGAGGTAGAAAGTATTCTTGTAACTTAAGTAAGTCGGCACCAATAAAATTAACTATGTTACACAGAATGTAAATCGATTTATTTGCCTTATTACTACTCACTAATCACTATTCACTACTCACTTGTCTTGATTACTATTTTCAACGCCGATCTACTTACAGCAAATGCTTTATTTTTTGATCAATATATATGCTTTAGCATAGGTTGGTAGTTGTTTAATATAGCGGTTAAAACTACTTTGACTTTTAAAAATACCTGCGAGAAAATCGAGTTGATAAAGGTTAGGTAAAAACGCGCCACCTGTATCTGCCATTACTCCCATTCTCAAGTGCCTGCGTCCATTTTTCATATACTCAATTACAATCATTCTACCCAAACCAACATTGAGTACATCACCGGCAAAAGTTACTCCCGATTTAATGGATATTTTTTCATCAATTTTATAACCATAGCCTTTGATATCTTTTACTTCTCTGAAATACCAGTAACGTGCTTGTAATCTTCTATTTAATCCTTTTTGAAAAGGTATTTCATTACTTCTATCAACATTAAAATAAGCTGAGGAACCACCTCCTAAATCTACTAATATTGTTCCTTGCATTAAGGCTTCTTCTAAACCTTCTCTGGTCATATAAACTATAGGCTTTACTTTGCCATGCTCTTTTCCACCGGGTTCGTAAATACCTGATAGTACATCTTGTTTGGTGTATTTAGTGTAGAATTTATCCGTTAATGGGGTGTCTTCGAGGCTGTAAAGGGGAATATTGAAAGTAGGGGTTTTTGTACGAGAACCGCGATGAACAAAGACGGCATATTTTGTAATTCGTAAATTTTTACGTCGTGGTTGTTTGGGGTTATAAGCTGACCATCTAATAACCCGAAAGTTGGAGTTAATAAAGTTGGGATCTTGTAAACGAGTTGGACGATTATTAGCTATATCTTCTTGCAATACAGCAATCATAAAATCAAGAGTTCTAAGAATATCTTCTACGGATATTCCTTGAGTACCAAGTATTCCCGGACGTGAAATATTTGGATCGTCGTCCGAATGGTCTCTATAGTATTGTCTCGTATTTACTAAAGTAGCTAATAAATCCGATTGATTGAAACTAACTTTATTGGTGCTGGGTAATTTGGCCGGACTGAAAAGTTTATTGCCATTAATACTAAATTTATATTTTTTTAATTCGTCAATAACTCTGTAAGCCTGGGATAGTAGTTGGGGTTGAGATAAACTATTTGTTGGTAAGATAGTTTGGCAAGGTGTCGAGTGATTTGGATTGCACGATGTAGGTTTAAATGAAAAATTTGGAGTTAATGTAAGACTTGAATTTAATAAATTATTCTGCCGGGGTAAAGTTAAACTTTTTTGCCGATTTAGAGATGTATTTTTTATATTTTTGAGAGAATAATCTTGTTGAATAAATTCTGGTTTTTTTGACTGTCCGTAAGCAAAACTACTCAGACTTCCAAATAACAAAAAACTAGCCAAACCTATTACAAAACGCATTTTTGGAATAAACATAAGAATAATTTTATTGTTCAATCATTGATATACCAGGAAAAACAATCATAGGTCAAAGATAAGGAGTTAGGAGTTAAGAGTTAAGAGTTAAGAGTTAGGAGTTAAGAGTTAGGAATTATTCTTTTTACCCCCTCTTCCCCCTCTTCCCCCTCTACCCCACGCCACTTCCTACAACGGTGCGTGTTCCTCCGCAACGGAGTGGCTCCTTTCCCCATTTCTCACGACCTTAAGCAAAAATACTTCATAATGGATAAAGGCTCATTCTCACAAAGACAATGTACTTAACTTACTTAGACAGCAATAGCTGGTTGCTTGAAATTGGCGGTCAAAATATACTGATTGATCCTTGGCTAGTTGGTTCCTTAACTTTCGGTAATTTAGATTGGCTATTCAAAGGTTCTCGTCCTAAAGAACGCCCCATACCAGAAAAAATCGATCTAATTTTACTATCTCAGGGTTTGGAAGATCACGCACATCCACCAACCTTAAAGCAACTCTCGAGCGATATTCCTGTTGTGGCTTCAGCAAATGCTGCTAAAGTCGTAAATCAATTAAATTACCAAAAAGTACATTCCCTAGCTCACGGCGAAACTTTCACTCTCAGTGGCAGCGTGGAAATTACAGCAACTCCCGGTTCCCCAATTGGTCCAACTTTAATCGAAAATGGATATCTCCTCAAGGAAATCGAAAGCGGTTTTACCCTTTATTACGAACCTCACGGCTATCATTCTGAGTCGTTGAAAAAATCTGCTCCGGTAGATGTTATCATCACCCCATTGATCAATTTGTCTTTACCTCTACTAGGTCCTATTATTAAAGGTCAAGAAAAAGCTTTAGAAGTAGCAAAATGGCTCGAACCCCAAATAATTTTACCAACCGCTGCTGGTGGTGATGTCATGTTTGAAGGATTGCTAATTAAATTTCTAAAAGCAGAAGGAACTGTTGAAGACTTTCGTTCCTTGCTGAAAAAACAGAATATTTCTACTCAAGTACTTGAACCAGAAAGTGGCACTCGTACTCAATTAGATTTGCAAAAGCGAGTAGTTTCGGGAATTTCTGGTTAAAAGTTCAATAAAATCGTCAGGTTTAGTAGTACTAAATAACTAACTTTACCAATTCACGACCAGTTAAAATTTAATTTGGTCTATTTTTATGATGTTCAGTTTTGCTGCAAAGTACATTCAATTGTTTGAAAAATCACTTTGTGCCTAATTAATTTTCTAGAATACAGCAGTTTATAAATAAATCTGTTAAATATTTATACAACTATATTTATTTTTACTTATTTGTAATTCTTACAGGAATATCCCATGAAATTAAACTTAGTACGTCCGATGGCATTTATTGACTTAGAGACGACAGGAGTCGATATTGTCAAAGATAGAATTATACAAACTGCGGTTTTAAAAGTATTTCCCGACGGGAAAGAAGAAATGAAAACTTGGATAACTAATCCTACAATTCCAATTCCCATTTCATCATCGGAAATACACGGTATATATGACGAAGATGTAAAAGATAAACCGACTTTCGCAAACATAGCTGATAGTTTATTCAACTACATTAATGATAGCGATTTAGCGGGATACAACTCGAATAGATTTGATATTCCTTTATTGATAGCAGAATTTTTACGTGTTGATATAGACTTTCAGCTTGAAGGAAGAAATATCGTTGATGTTCAAACAATTTTTCACAAAATGGAACCTCGTAGTTTAAAAGCAGCTTATAGATATTATTGTGGCAAAGAATTAGTCGGCGCTCATGATGCAGAAAATGATATCCGAGCTACATATGAAGTTCTCAAATCACAACTCGAACGCTACGAAAATGTAGAATATGAAGATAAAGATGGTAATAAATCTTATCCCATCAAAAATAATATAGTTAAATTACAAGAATTCACACCCTTTGATTTTCTCGATCCCACAAAAAAAGTTATCTACGACGAACAAAACCAGATAATTTTTAATTTTGGTAAATACAAAGGTAAACCTGTCGCAGAAGCATTTAAAGAAGAACCAAATTATTATAGATGGATGATGGAAAAAGAATTCTCTGTATTTACGAAAAAAGCCGTAACAAAAATCTGGGAATCGATTAATCAAGTGGATAATTAAGTCCTTTTAATTGGTTGTCTTCTTCCAATTGCAACAGACATAACAACAATTAATGCAGTAAACATCATCAAAAGAGTTATCTTTTCGCTTAGAAAAAAAGCAGAAAATAAAATACTCAAAAATGGTTGCAGCAACTGTATCTGACTGACTCTTGCTATTCCACCCATCGCTAACCCGCGATACCAAGCAAAGAAAGCAAGAAATATACTTATTATGCTTACGTAGCCAAAGCCTAACCAGGCATAAGGGGAAGCGGCAATTCCGTTTTTTAAAACCACTAAGGCTACAGGAATAATTAATATCGGTACGGAATAAACCAAAGCCCAGCAAATAACTTGCCAAGCACCAAGGATTTTGGCTAATTTTCCTCCTTCTGCGTAGCCAAATGCAACGGTTATGACTGCCACAATTAAAACCATATCGGCAAATTTAATACTCCCATTACCTTCAATTAAAGCAAAGGTAACGATCGTCATACTGCCAACAAAACTTGCCACCCAAAACCCTAGAGATGGTTTTTCTTGACCATTTAATGTTGCTAATATTGCAGTCAATAAAGGTAAAATTCCCGTGACTATTGCTCCGTGGGAAGCCGGTAATTGTTGCATTGCCCACGTCGATAACAGCGGAAATCCGATAATTACCCCTCCTATAACAATTCCCAAACTTTTCCAGTGTCGGGGGTGTGGTATTGGCTGCCGAGTAAATCGTAAAAGTACGGCAGCAAAAACCGCAGCAACAAGCGCTCTGCCCAAACCAACAAAAGTAGGATCTAAATTTGTTACAGCTATTCGCGTTGCTGGTAAGGTTCCACTAAAACAGAGAACACCAATTAAACCGTATATTAATCCAAGAGTTTCACTATTTGTTTTGACTTTTGACTTTTGACTTTTGACTTCCGCGCAGCGGTTGACGGTGCTTTTACCCATTGTGCTAGTTAAAAATTAGTTTGAAATCAATTTTACAATCTCGCAAAATGGATTATTTGAACAGGTACAAATGGATTAAATTTTACTGGTACAGTTAAAAGCCTTTTCCAAACTTCTGACACCAGGCTGAGAGACGCTTTAAATAAAAAAATAAGTCAATTTATTATATAGAACTATCAATTAAAGTTGATAAAACTTTCTGAGCATGATTAGCACCTCCGGAAACTCCTTCAATTGTAGCCATCAAACTAGCTCCTCCAATTAAAAGTAAATATTGTTGGGAAAATGATTCTGAATCTTTTACTCCTGCTTGCTCTGCTAGGTGCTTAATCTGGAGCCGAATTGACTCTCTGACTCCTACCGAAACTCTATGAGCGGGATGAGAAGCATCGGCTATTTCTAATACTGCATTAATAAAGGGACAACCTCGAAAATTAGGGCTAGCATACCAATCCTTAAGCACATCAAAGGTTGCGAGTAATCTCTCTTTTGGCGTATTTCCGCTATTTCTTACCGCCATTTCAAACCATCCCAGCCATTCTTTGGCTCGGTGTTTCATTACTTCTTCAATTAATTCTTCTTTAGAAACAAAATACCTATATAAAGTCTTTTTCGCTACGCCACTAGTCGCAATAATTTCGTTGATACCCACCTTTTGAATGCCCTTTTGATAAAAGAGTTCAGAAGCGGTTTCTAGAATTTTTTGGCGAGGATTACTATTTGACTTCATTCTAACTCCAAGTAGACAAGATTGTCTCCATGGGTATATACTACCATCAAAGCTGGTAGACAAACTTGTCTCCCTAGTGATTGCAAAGGAGATTTAATTAATGGAATTTACAATTCATACATTAGAAACAGCGCCAAATGATTCCCAAGAAGCGTTGGCTCATGCAAAAGAAACCTTTAGCTTCATACCTAATTTAGAAGGCATTTTTGCCGAAGCTCCAGCATTATTAAAAGGCTCGATGGCATTGTGGGATTTGTTTGAAGCCACAAGTTTTACCCCCATGGAGCAACAAGTTATTTATTTAACAGCTAATTATGAAAACTCGTGTAATTACTGTATGGCGGCTCATTCGGGATTAGCCAAAATGATTGGAATGTCTCGAGAAAATATTGAAGCGCTCAGAAATGGAACGCCAATGATAGATGAAAAATTACAAGCTTTACGTCAGTTTACGCAGAAAATGGTAAGGCAACGCGGCTGGGTTGAAGATAGTGAAATTGAGGTATTTATGGCTGCTGGATACAGCAAACAACAGGTATTAGAAGTGATTTTAGGCATCACCATTAAAGTTATGCACAATTACACCAATCACATTGCCAAAACTCCTCTAGACAAGCAATTCAAACCTAATGTTTGGTCAAAACCGAGTGTAAATTAATGATTTTAATTTAAAATAATCTCTGGGTACAAAAATAATTTATATAGTAAGGTAAACAGTTTCTACCTTACTGCTTTTTTTCTTGTTCAACTTATCTAAGTAATATATTATTGAATATAAACTGGCTTTAGAACCTTGTTTCTATTCACTACTCACTACTCACTACTCCCTTATCCTAATATTATTTTCAACCCCAACCTACTTATTTAATAAAAAAGACAAAGGATTGCTTTTATCCTCGGCAAAACCAAGAATACCCTGATCCCGATACTCGTAAATTAAATTCCCTTGAGAATCAAATAGAAAAGTTCCTCCTCGTTGCGTTAAATAAGTTGAATCGGGAACGTAAGTATTCCAGTTGCCCAAAACTTCAGTCATATTTCGCAACCGTAGCGTTGCCAATTCAAAAGGGCGCTGAAATCCTTTTCCTCCAGCAAACTTGAAAAACGAACCTTTCATCGGTGGTAGAGGCGTATCGCGAATAACTTCCTCATCAGCAAATAATTGAGGTGCTTGGCGATCGCCTTTGTAACCCCTAAAAACTTCCGCCAAAGTTCCTGGGCTACCAATGCCGGCGCACATTAACATTAAATTCAGCCAAGCATTTTGTCCTTTTGAAATTAGGGGAAATCTAACATTTAAACCGCGATAAAGCCCTAAATCTTCGTGAATTTGAGCTAATGGATCGACAAACAGGGATTCTTGGGGAAAGCCCGTATATTCACAAAACTTAACGCCAGAATTGCGATCGCCAATTCCGACAGCGCGAATAGTTATTCCTTTAGCTTCGAGCTTTGATTTTTCTCTTTGCAGCCACCAAGCATATTCTAAATTATCAAAATCCCCCAACTGAGACCAAATAAGTACAAGTAATTGGGAAGCATTAGAGCAACCATCTAAAACGGGTTTAATTGCTCCATCGCTAATTCGCAAGAGTTGAGTTTGATTTAAAATCGAGTAAACATTTTGAGGATTGGAGCTTATTTGGGTATTCATTGAGCGCGTGCGTGAAACGTATGCCGAAGGCTTATTGACAGTCTTCAACTTATTATTTTAGAACTAAATATCTTTCTTATTAGTCTTTTTATAGAGGATTTGCGCTATTAGATTGGGCTTTGCAAACCTAAGCGGATCAGAAAAGTTTAATAAAATCTGGAGCATTGCAACCAGAAGAAGGTAGATTATTTTTGTGGGTTCAGTTACCACTAAATATTAATATTTCAGAAATTTGTAAACAAACCATCGGTTTGGTATTTTTCCCAAATAAAGGGGGTTAAGCCAACTACTTGTCTAAATCAGTCGTAACTTTTAGCCAATAATATTTAATGTGACCAAGCTCAGCGTTAATCTTAACAGAATTGCCTTACTAAGAAACTCTCGGAATATCGGCATACCTAATGTTTTAAATGCAGCAAAAATAGCTATCGAAGCCGGTACACACGGCATTACAGTTCATCCACGCCCGGATAAACGTCATATCAAGCCTGAAGACGTATACGAATTAGCACAAATGCTTACCGTGGAATTCAACATCGAAGGCAATCCTTTCCAAGGTAATTTTATGGATATGGTTTGTGAAGTCAAACCAACTCAATGTACATTGGTTCCCGATGCTGCCGATGCATTTACATCAGATAGTGGCTGGAATTTAGCTGAAAATCGCCATTACCTTATACCTGTCATACAAAAATTAAAATCTCTCGGCATCAGAATAAGTCTTTTCATGGATGCAGATTCAACCCAAATACTCTTAGCAAAAGAGATTGGTGCAGACAGAGTTGAATTATATACCGAACCCTATGCAACTGCATTTCGTGCTGGTGAGGTAGAGATAGTTTTTCAAAAATATATTCAAGCAGCAAAAACCGCTGAAGAAAATGATTTAGGTGTTAACGCTGGACACGATTTAAATTTACAAAACTTAAAAACATTTTGTTCTATCCCCAACATACTCGAAGTATCTATAGGTCATGGATTAATTGCTGAAGCGTTGGAAATGGGGCTACATGATACTGTCAAAGCTTACTTAAAAATTCTCTCTTCTACCTCATAGTTTATTTAATTCGGGTGCAATATGAAACAAACAATTATCCAAGTTGACGCATTTACCAACAAACCTTTTTCTGGAAATCCCGCTGCTGTCTGCGTTTTATCATCTCCCAAAGATGACACCTGGATGCAAAATGTAGCGCAAGAAATGAACTTATCTGAAACCGCATTTTTATTAAAACAAGAAGACGGTTACAATCTACGTTGGTTTACTCCAGCAACAGAAGTACCATTGTGTGGTCACGCCACCCTTGCTAGTTCTCACGTTTTATGGTCAGAAAATCATCTTTCTCCTGAACAATCAGCCCGTTTTCATACCAAAAGTGGTTTATTAATTGCCAAAAAGCAAGAAGATTGGATTGAGTTAGATTTTCCCGTAAATATATCAGAACATATTCCAGAAAAAACTTCCACAACTGCGGAACTTTCTCAAGCTTTGGGAACACCCATCAAAGGAGTAATGAAGAATTCTCTGGGTTATTTAGTAGAAGTAGAATCAGAAGAATTAGTGAGAAACATAGAGCCAAATTTTACACTTTTAACCCAGAAGTTTCCAGAAGTGATTGTTACCAGTGCGGCTGAAAATAGTTCAGAATATGATTTTATTTCCCGTTTCTTTGCACCAGGGTTAGGTGTTAATGAAGATCCAGTAACGGGTGCTGCTCATTGCTGTCTCGCACCTTATTGGAGAAATAAATTAAATAAAGACGAGTTTTTAGGTTATCAAGCATCAAGTCGCGGTGGTGTGGTAAAGGTAAAATATCCTGGAAAAGATAGAGTTTTTCTGAGGGGACAAGCTGTTACCGTTTTAAGAGGAGAAATTATCTCAATTTCTGATTATTAGAAATACACAGCAGTCGTCGCGCTACCCTCCTAAACCCTCCCTTTAATAAGGGGAGCCACTGCGTTGCGGAGGTTCCCTCCGTTGAAGCAAGTGGCGTGAGGGTGCGCGACAGCGCGGGTGGGGTATTTCATTATTTGTTTAATATCCATGAATATTGTATCCGCTAGTATTTTCGCTAACATCACCGGAACAGCATTTCCTACCATTTTGTAGCCGTCACCAATATATTTGTACTTAAAAATAAAATTATCTGGAAAAGTTTGAATTCTCGCACATTCTCTCACAGACAATCTTCGATATGCTTTTGGTGACTTTGGATCAAAAATCCATTTATCTTTTCCAACCAAAATCATTTTATTTGCTTGTGGATGTATGGGAGCGTGTCTAGCACCTGCTTGTATTGTGTATGACGCTTCTTCCCAACTTCTGACTCGGTTTCTGGACATGTAAATGCTAGAAAAGCTACCTTCCTTATATTCATGATTTGGTATTGTCGAGTGAATTTCATTAATTCGGGATTCTATTGGTGTAGCTTCGATATTTTTTAAATCATGAATAGCATTTTTAAGAGTTAATTTATTCTTGATCACATTAGGGAATTCAAATATCCCACCGATATCTTCTCGATAACCAATAATAATTACTCGTTTTCTATCTTGAGGAACTAGATAATCGGAAGCATTCAACAACTTATAAGTGACGTTATATCCA
>JBCCSG010000037.1:0-32654 GCA_039200565.1 Cyanobacteria bacterium P01_D01_bin.50
TAAAGAAAATACTCTTGATTACGAACAAGGTCCTTACGATGTAGCAATCATCGGTGACTACAACATCGGTGGTGATGCTTGGTCTAGCCGCATCCTCTTAGAAGAAATCGGCTTGCGCGTAGTCGCTCAGTGGTCTGGTGACGGTACCATCAACGAGATGATGTTGACTCCCAAGGTAAAAATGAACTTGATTCATTGCTACCGTTCTATGAACTACATCTCTCGTCATATGGAAGAAGCTTATGGTATTCCCTGATAAAAGTACAACATTTGAAAAGTCTAATTTACAAGGCTTTTAAAGCTTTTACTAAAAAATGATTTATTTTTTCATTAAATAAAATATTTTAATATTTTTGGAAAGTATTGATTGTGGAAAAATCAATTTATATTTTAGATTAATTATGCAATACTTCAAGATTTATCTAGATTTTTGGAATAACTTAACTAGAAAAATGATTTTGGCTGTAAAGATAAATATACAGGTTAATAAAATTATAATTTAACTTCAATATTCTATACTCAAAAAATATTTTGTATAAAATTTTTGTTTTTTCATGTGTTTCATATACTCTTTATTTTACTAGTAAACCAGGGAGTAAATAAAGTATCCATTGAAGATGCTTGCTGTACGCAAACTAAACCTTGAAAATTTAGATTATTCAGAATATCTCATCAAAAAAATCTGGTGAAATAATGATACTAATATTATTATTTTACAAGTTTTTTTGCACGTATTTACACTTATTTTTTCAAATATAAAGATATATTAAATGTATTGCATATTACAAAAAACTGTAAAGTTTATATGTATATTAATTAGGGATGTGTAATTTAAATAACTATTAGATACAGTTAATTTACTTGTCAGGATAAAATTTATTTTTTTTATCAATCAATTAATTGATTTTTATTGTTATCTACCACAATTGCACATTTATCCATATACCAAGAACCGAGGATATCATCACATTTGTATTTTTTCTGGCTTTGGTATAATAGCGATTTTGTGAATAAATATTGATTTATAATAAAAACTGCTTGATTCCAACAAGATTTATCAAGAAAAATTTACGTATTTATAAAGACGATAATTGTCTTTCGAGTCAACCATAAAAAGTCAATATATAAGGAGATAAAATTAATGCCAATTGCTATGCCACTTATATCTGTAATTATACCAGTTTACAATGGCGAAAAAACCATAAGAGAAACAATTGAATCAGTCTTAAATCAAAGCTTTACAAACTTAGAATTAATAGTAGTAAACGATGGTTCTCAAGATTCAACATTGAATATAATTTCTAACATTAAAGATCCTCGTTTAAAAATATTTTCTTATAGTAACGCAGGTGTTGCTATTAGTCGCAACCGTGGAATTGAGGAATCTCAAGGTGAATTGATCGCATTTTTAGATGCTGATGATTTATGGACTGTAGATAAATTAGGAATGCAGTTAAAAGCTTTACAATCAAATCCTCAAGCAGCAGTTGCTTACAGTTGGGTGGACTATATCAATGAGTCTGGTGATTTTTTACATCATGGTAATCACATTACGATTAATGGAAATGGCTATAAACAGATGTTGGTGGAAAATGTCTTAGAAAACGGTTCTAATCCTTTAGTTAGTAGAGAAGTATTAAACTATGTTGGAGGTTTTAACCAGTCATTGGTACCTGCTGAAGATTGGGATATGTGGTTACGTTTAGCAGCTTGTTATGACTTTGTTACAGTTCCATGTCCTCAGATTCTATACCGTACTCTGTCTAGTTCTGGATCTAGCAATGTTGACAAGATGGAAAAGGTGTGTTCTCAATTGATAGAGCAAACTTTTTACCGCGCTCCTCAATCGGTTCAATACCTCAAAAACAAGTCTCTTGCAACTGTTTATTGTTATTTGACTGGTAAATTATTAGAGTCTGGTCGCGTGAGTGAAAAGAGTTCTACTACTATCAGATTTTTTTGTAATACTATTCGGTATGATATATCAGTTTGGAAATGGCAAATTCTGCTAAAAACATTTAGTAAAATTTTAATTTTAATTATTTTGTCTCCACAGCAATATGAAATATTTAAGAATATATTTAAACGATTAATTACTGTCAATTATAATAAATTACAAAATAATTCAATTGTTGATGGAGAGCAAATCATAGAAAATAGTCAAATAAAATATCTTAATTTTGATAACTGAGATTAAGTTCGTTTGCCGGTTATTATATGCTGTATGATAAAAATCCTTTTAGACGCAGAGGAAGGCTGTTAAGGTGTAATATCGTATTGATTGATATCAATATTTACTACCTACAGAATACGATATTATTCTATTTCATCCGTAACCTTTGATTTTCTAAGCTTAGTTTTTCTAATTCTATTTTTAATCTATTATTTTCATCAAGCAATTCTTTTATGACCCTATTGTTATCAATGGAAAGATTCATTGCTTTTCTACGATTTTCTAAAGAAAACCATTTTTGGTATATTTCTGTATGAACTTCTACAGAATGTCCTAGATTATCAGCAGCAGCTTTGATAGGAATTCCATTCATATGAGCGCGAATAGCCCAAGCATGTCGTAGGTCATAAGGGTCAAAACCAACCTGAACTCTACGAAACCAAGAGGAACAGTTAATTCTAACTGTATTTATATCTTTAAATGTCTTTTTATTCTCTACAGTCTCTTCCAACATTTGAAGATATTCAGGATTTTTTAAATCAAATAATTTCACCCAATTCTGAAAAAAAGGTAAAACTTCTCTACTTCCAGTTTTAGTTTCACTATCCACTTTCCAGATACAGTTAGTATTATCTACACTCAACCAATGTTCTATATTTGGATTTACAAATAATTCTCTGGGTCTTAATCCATAAGTTGCCAACATACCATAACACCATCGCCACAACTTCCAACTATCCAAGTAAGCTTTTTTGATTGTTTTTTTTCGGGAAGCAGCATAATCAGCAAATTTAAAATAAGCTGCTATTATTTCTTTATCACTAGGTAAATTTCTTTCTCGAATAGTTGGTTTACCAGAATAAGCAGATAAATCAATATTTAAATCGAATATTTTACAGAATACTTTGAGAGTTTTAACTGTATTATATAAAGTACTGCTTCTAGGCTCTAATTTATCCAAACTAGCTAAAATCTCATTCTTACAAACAAAAGTATTTAATCCAATATTTCTTTTTAAATAATCTTTATGGCAGTGAAAAGTATGTTCGCTTTTCATCGTGCGTTTTCTAGTTTTAAAATATTGCTTTTCAAAATCAGTTAACATTTCTCCAATAGTTTTGATTTGAGAAGAAACTACTTTCGCTCTTTTTCCTAAATACTTATCGTTCCATTCAAAACATTTTCTTGCAGTAAGTTTGCTTAACTCGTATGCTTCTTCTTCAGCTGTTTTTAGACCATCTAAATTTGCTGGAATTCCCAAGGAAATAGAATACTGTTTTGTACCCGTACCTTTCTTATCGATATCTCCTGGTTTCAAAGGAAGTGTTGCTTGTAATTGAATTGAACCGTTTTTTACTACTATCCCAACTTTGATATGAGCTTCCTTCAATCTAGCTTTGACCTTAACAACTTCCTCATCAAACTTCTCTCTTAAATAAACTTGTGTTGCTTCAACCTGCTTCATAGTTCCCTTGTAGCTACCATCAGTACTGCTAGGTGGCTCAAAAAACTCAAAGATGTCAGAATCCCCATTTAGCTTCCTTTTCGCCATTACCTTACTTTTGTATTAAATATTAGTTGTTATAAACCTACAGTTTCTGATGAACATTGTTCGTCTTTAACGAATAATCAGTAAATACAGGCACTTTATATCATCGCAGTTTCACTAATATCAGTCAAATACAAAATTCCCTGGATGGAATACAACTTCTTCGGACCTACCAAGATTGCTGAATCTTTGAGAGCGATCGCAGCTAAGTTCGACGAGAAAATCCAAGAAAATGCTGAGAAGGTAATTGCTAAGTACCAGCCTACAATGGATGAGGTACTCAAGAAGTATCGTTCTCGTTTAGAAGGTAAGACTGTTGCTTTGATGGTTGGTGGTTTACGTCCTCGTCACGTTGTACCAGCATTCAGAGACCTCGGAATGGAGTTGATTAGTACCGGTTATGAGTTCGCTCATAATGACGACTACAAGCGTACTACCAACTACATCGAAAACGGAACCATCGTTTACGATGACGTAACTGGTTACGAATTCGAGCAGTTTGTTAAAGGACTCAAGCCCGATATGGTTGGTGCTGGAATCAAAGAAAAATATGTATTCCAGAAAATGGGGCTTCCATTCCGTCAAATGCACTCTTGGGATTACTCCGAACTTGGACACTTTCGATAAAGCTAGAGTAAATCAATGTTTTTTTGCGGTTCAATAAAAATAGTCTATTTTTAGTCTAAATATTAGCTGTACATTTATTGTTTTATATAAGTTTTTGACGAGCAGAAATATAGAATTTATGCTTTGTATGGTTTTGAGAATTTAATCGAATTTATATCAAATTAAATCTGTAATTTTAAATACTTTTTTAATCGTATTTTTATTAGACTAAAATTATAAAAATAATGATTATAACAAAGAGAAAATAGGGTGTTTTCTGTTAAGCAATAACACACCACGTAAAAAAATTAACTACCTCTAAAAACCCTTTCCATTTTTAATTTCTCAACCTCCATCTTTAACCTTTCATTCTCCACTTTCAATCTGATATTCTCTTCCTTAATCATCTCAATTTCACTTTTTTTACTCAAAGCTTGATTAATCGCTAATTTCCGCATATCCAAAGAAAACCAACGCTGATAAGTTTGGGTATGTACTTGTACGCTATGTCCTAAATTATCAGCAGCAGCTTTAATAGGGATTCCTAAAATATGTGCTCGAATAGCCCAAGCATGACGTAAATCATACGGTTTAAAATCTAATCCAATTTTTCTAAACCACCAACTCACTCTTTGGGTTAAAGCTGTAATTTCTGCATGATTATTTTTATTTTTTTTACTAATTTCAACTGCTAACATTTCTAAATATTGTGGATTCCGTAAATCAAATTCATCAATCCATTGTTTATGTAACGGTAATGCTTGTCTCTCCCCAGTTTTACAATCTTTATCTACTTTCCATGTCAAATCAAGATTATCCTTACTCAACCACCAATTAATATCGGGATTAATAAAAATTTCTCGCGGACGTAAACCGAAAACTGCTAACATACCATATGTCCACCGCCATAATAACCAGCTATTTTTGACGTTTTTATTTACTTGATTGCCTCTACTATTTAAATAATCTTCAAACCTGGAAAAACTTGTAATAATTTCCTCATCACTAGGAATATTACGAGAATTTTTATCCGGCATTTTAGAATATTTGGATAAATCAATATCTATTTTAAATGTTGCACAAAATGCCGATATTGCTCTGACAGCATTATATCTTGCCCATTCTTTATCTATTTGTTCAATTGCACAAATTAAATTTTCTGCTGTAGCTAAATCTTTGGGATTTGTAAATCGCTTAGTACGAGAAAAATAATAAAAAAAAGTATGCTCGCTTTTTGTGGTACGTTTATGAGTTTTAAAATATTCTTCTTCAAATTTTTGTAGTAACTCACCAATAGTTTGCAAATCTCTTTTAATCGCTTCATTCCCTAAATATTTATCATTCCAAACAAAAGTTTTACGAGCAATTAACCTTCCTAATTCATAAGCTTCCTCTTCCGCTGTTTTTAAACCATCCAAATTTCCAGGAATATTCAAACTGATATTATATTGCTTTCTCCCAGTTCCCTTGCTATCTTTATCTCCCGGTTTAATTGGTAAAGTCGCTCGTAATTGTAAACTTCCATTCGATTCCCGAACAGTCACCTTTGTTTTAGCTGACTTCAAGCGCAGATTTACCCGTTCTAATTCCTCTAATACCTTCCCTCTCATGTGTTCCTTTTGTTGCTGTGATTGCAGACAGGAACCAAAAAAACTGCCGTCGGTAGATGGAAGTGGCTCCATATCTGCAAAGGCTTGTTGATATTTGTCTTGACCCTGGTTATGCATTATGCTCTGTATTAGCCTATATTTAGCCTAAAATTTTTTGTGTAACACCCAAACAATGTTTAGAAATTACACTACTCAGTATGAACATTTAAGCATAAAAAACTATTTATCCACAAAAATAGTTACTCCGGTCCTTATCACGGTTATGATGGCTTCGCTATCTTCGCTCGTGACATGGATTTAGCAATCAACAATCCTTCCTGGAAATTGATTGGAACTCCTTGGAAGTCAGAAAAAGCTGCTACTACTGCTAAAGTTGCTGCTTAGGGATTAAGGAAAAAGGGGGACAATTCCCCCGATCGCTTTTCTTTATTCTCTCCATAAAATCACGCCCCTCTTATTTACTCAGTAAGCTTGGAGACACATAATGCCACAGAATCCGGAAAAAATTCAAGACCACGTAGAGCTGTTTCACCAGCCGGAATACCAAGAGCTTTTCGAGAACAAGAGAAAGTTTGAAGGTGGACACGACCCCGAAGAAGTTAAGAAAATCGCAGAATGGACTAAGTCTTGGGAATATCGTGAAAAGAACTTTGCTCGTGAAGCTTTGACCGTTAACCCAGCTAAAGGATGTCAACCTTTAGGAGCTATTTACGCTGCTGCTGGTTTTGAAGGTACTTTACCTTTCGTTCAAGGTTCTCAAGGTTGTGTTGCTTACTTCCGTTCCAATTGATAGTTATAAAATTTTTATTATAAAAGCCTATATATAAATTTTTATCTTACTATTCACTTTTTTTTCACTAAAATCTGTCGTTATTAGGATGTAAAATTCAATAATAAAACTAAAATTACTTGCTTTTCTGAAACACTATTTTTTCACTAAATATTAATTTTAAAATGAGTAAATGTAAATCAACAATATATTAAGTAGTCTTCTGTGACACTTGTATGAGAATTAAAATCATAAAAAAATAGGCGTTCTAAACCTATTCTGTAAAAAGAGATATATTTTCAAAATAAAAATTATATCATTCGATTCAATTTATATCTTGCAAGTTCTGTTTCTAATTCAGTAATACGTTTTTTTAATTGAGCATTTTCATCCTTGAATTTATCTAGTTCGGATAAATTTTCAAAAGCTTGGTTAAAAGCTTTATATCTATTTTCAAGTCCGAACCAGCGTTGATAAGTTTTAGTATGTTCATCAATACTATGTCCTAAATTATCCGCAGAGGCTTTAATTGGTAGTCCCTGTAAATGCGCTCGGATAGCACAAGCATGACGTAAATCATAAGGAACAAATTCTATTCCGCTTCTTTTGAATGTTCCTGCTATATTATTTGTTTTAGCTGCTAATTGAGTAGCTTGACCATCTTTAAAGCTATATTCTTCAAGCATTTTTAAAGATTGAGGTTCTTTTAGTTCAAATAATTCTATCCATTCAGGCACAAATGGTAAAACTTCTCTGTATCCAGTTTTATTTGATTTATGTACCTTAAAAGTATTTTTTGTGTTATTTTTGTCAACAAACCATTCTAAATCTGGATTGTTAACAACTTCTCTAGGTCGCAATCCATAGGTAGCTAAAAGTCCATAAATAAGCTGATAAAGTTTCCAATTGTTTTCGTATTTTTTTTGACCTTTGACATTTTGTAAAAAATGCTGCTGAAATTTTTGATAATTTTTGATAATTTTGTCATCATCAGGAATATCTCTGATGCGAGGTTCGTGTTTGGGAATCAATCCAGACATATCTGCTTTTATGTCTAAGCAGTTTAAAATTATCTTACCAACAGTAACTACAATTCGTTTTGAAGCTTCATACTTAACTTGATTAATTTTTTCTTTTACAGTTCTTTCGGTAATTATCTCTTTTCCTCTGAATACAGTTTTAGCTCTTCTCTTATAATTCAAAAATGTACCTTCACTTTTGAGGGTTCTTTTCCTAGTTTTGAAATAATATTTTTCAAATTGCTCAAAAAATTCATCAAAAGTAATACCCTCATTTTTCTTTGCTTGAACTCCTAGATACTTATCTGTCCAGGTAAAAGTTTGACGAGCAATTAATTTACCCAATTCGTATGCTTCTTCCTCAGCAGTTTTTAATCCATCAAAGTTTGCAGGTATACCAAGACTTATGGTGTATTGCTTTTTGTCTTTACCTTTTGGATGACTATCATCTGGTTTCAACGGTAAAGTCGCACGTAACTGAATAGTTCCCTTTCTAGATTCTATACTTACTCTTATTTTTCCTGACTTTAATCGCTGATTGACTTGTGCTAGTTCTTGCTCAAATTTCATTTGCAGGTGTTTTTTCGTTGCATCTGTATGCTTTTTCTGACCCAGATAACTGCCATCTGTAGTAGCTGGTGGCTCGAAATCATTAAAAACTTCACCCTGTATATCTCTCATTTTTACACTAAAAGTACACTAACTATTTTGTTGTTATAACTGAACATTTAACATAATTTAAGTGTTTTTGATAAACATTTTACGCTCAAATAACTTTTAAATTTAAATGGCTTACTTCCGTACCCACTTAACCCGTCACTTTAAAGAACCTTTCTCAGCTGTTTCCTCCTCCATGACCGAGGATGCTGCGGTATTCGGTGGTTTGAAAAACATGATTGATGGCTTGACTAATGCTTACAAGCTTTACGAGCCTAAAATGATTGCTGTTTCCACTACCTGTATGGCTGAGGTAATCGGTGATGACTTAGGTGCATTTATCACCAATACTAAGAATGAAGGTGGAATTCCTGAAGATTTACCCGTACCTTTCGCTCACACCCCCAGTTTCGTAGGTTCTCATATTACCGGCTACGATAATATGTTGAAGGGTATTCTTCTTAACTTAACTCAAGGTAATAAGAAAGATAAAACCAACGGTAAAGTTAACATCATCCCTGGTTTTGACACCTACGTTGGTAACTTACGCGAAGTTAAGCGTATTGCTTCCTTGATGGGTATCGATTATACCTTGTTGGCTGATAACTCTGATTATGTTGATGCACCCAACGATGGTAAATTCAACATGTATCCCAAGGGTACTAAGTTGGAAGATGCTGCTGATTCTTGCAATGCTGAAGCTACAGTTTGCTTACAATCACACTCTACTACCAAGACTCGCGAATATATTGAGAAAGAGTGGAAGCAAAAGACTGAAGTTGTTAGCCCTTGGGGTATTCGTGGTACCGATGAGTTCTTGATGAAACTCAGCGAATTAACCGGTAAGCCCATTCCTGAAGAATTAGAAGAAGAGCGCGGCCGTGCAGTTGATGCTATGACTGACTCTCATGCTTGGTTACATGGTAAGAAGTTTGCTATCTACGGCGACCCCGATTTAGTATATGGTGTAACCAGCTTCTTGATGGAATTGGGTGCTGAACCCGTACACATTTTGGTTCACAACTCCAACGATGTCTTTGAAAGAGAAATCAAAGAGTTGTGCTCTAACAACGAATACGGTAAAGGTGCTACTTTCTATCCTAAGAAAGACTTGTGGCACATGCGTTCTCTATTGTTCACCGAACCCGTAGACTTCATGATTGGTAATTCCTACGGTAAGTACTTAGAGCGCGATACCAAGATTCCTTTAATCAGAATCGGATATCCTATCATGGACCGTCACAATCTACACCGTTACTCTACCATCGGTTATCAAGGTACCATCAACTTATTAACCTGGGTTGTGAATGCTATCTTTGAAGATATCGATCGGAACACCAATATTCCTTCTAAGACAGATATTTCCTTCGACTTAGTTCGTTAGAAATTGAATTAACTAGGCTCGCGTGCCTTTTAAGGAAAAGGTAATAGTAATAAGCGGATGAAGTATGAAGGCTCAAGTATGAAATATGAATAATTTTCATCCTTTATCCTTTATACTTCTTTATTCCCTTTTTTACCTTTTCCTTTTACTTTTGTATTTGTAGACAATTTTTCAACATATTAAGCTATTTAGGCACAGTTCTAATATTTAAACTTCAGATAAACTCAATCCTTTGTAGAAAAACTTGATAGGGTTGTGTTTTCTGACATTTTCTTTTTAAATCATAACCGATGCCAATACAACACTCAGAATTTGTTCATTATTTATTAAGAAAGATCCCAGTTTATTAATTCAGTAATCTTCAATCAAGATTAGTGTAAAAACAATAATTAATACTTCATTTAATGGTCCCCAATATGAAAATCACCCAAAGTAAAATCAACGAACTGCTAACCGAACCAGGATGCGAACACAATCATCATAAAAACGGAGAAAAGAAAAATAAAGCTTGTCAACAACAGGCTCAACCTGGTGCAGCACAAGGAGGTTGTTCTTTTGATGGAGCTATGATTGCCCTGGTTCCTATTACTGATGCTGCTCATTTAGTACATGGGCCTATTGCTTGTGCCGGTAATTCTTGGGGTAGTCGTGGTAGTCTTTCATCTGGCCCGATGCTTTACAAAAAAGGCTTTACTACTGACTTGAGTGAAAATGACATTATCTTCGGTGGCGAGAAAAAGCTTTATAAGGCTATCCAACACGTAAAAAATAATTACAATCCTGAAGCTATCTTTGTCTATTCCACCTGTGTAACGGCTTTGATTGGTGAAGATTTAGATGCAGTCTGCAAAGCTGCTGAGAAAAAAGTTGCTATTCCTGTCATCCCAGTTAATGCTCCTGGATTTGTCGGTAGTAAAAATCTCGGTAATCGTCTCGCTGGAGAAACTTTATTAGAGTATGTTGTTGGTACTGCTGAACCAAGATATTTAGATCAACACCTTTTATGATATGATTCGGGAAAACGATTGGAATCGCATCAAGATGAAAGTTTACGGTTACGCTCGTGTTAGCACGCAAGAACAAGCAGAAGAGTTTGACGCGTTAAATCAGCAAATAGCTAGACTAAAAGCGGCAGGTGCTACGGAAGTATTAATCGATATTGAGTCTGGACGTAGTGATGCTAGAAAGCAGTTTAATCAGTTACTCAAATTGGTCCAGCAGAATCAGATTCATGAAATTATCATAACTCGCGTAGACCGCTTGGGTAGGAGTGTTATTACTATCCATAAAGCCATAGAGGTTTTTGTTAAGCATAATGTCAATTTAAGGGTATTAGATGCTCCAGTCGATCCAAACAGTCCGTTTGGTTGGTTTAGTATCAATCAAATGTCCGGATTGGCTGAATTTGAATCGAGATTGTTGTCTCAACGGGTAAAACAAGGAAACGAATATTTTCGGCAGCAGCTAAAATTTTGCGTTCCTCCATTTGGATATGCTAAAGATGAAAATCATCGCTTAACTCCAAATAAGAGTATTCATGAAAAATCAGGTAAAACTTACTTTGAGTTAGGTAAGATTATTATCGATCTAATTCTGGAAATGCGATCGCTTAAAGATGTCTGCAATTATATTTATACCGAATATGAAATAGTTTTTACTGTATCAGGTTTACGAGATTGGGTCAAAAATCTGGCATTACAAGGACATACAGCTTATTTCGTTAAAAAGAAAAAAGGTATAAATAGAGAACCAATAATAAATTTGAATACTCACGAAGCTTTAATAACCTCATCAACATTAGATGCAATCGAACGTAAATTATCCGCTAATAAGAAATATAGAAGTTCAGCAAAATCAACCCGTGGGAATTATCCACTTGCAGGATTAATTAAATGTGTCCATTGTGGGGGAAGTATGTATCGTAACTTTTCTCGGCATCAAACCAAAACTGAGTATATGCGCTGTGTAAATTACAGTAAACCTGGAAAATATCACTGCGAAAATTCAAAATGTACCCGATTGAGGGAAATAATTGCTCAGACAATTACGGCTTTATGCGAAAATGCACCCAAGTTAATCGAGCATTTAGATCGTCAATCAACCACCACACAAGTTACAAATACCAGAGAAATCGAAAATTTAACCAACGAATTGTCGGTGATGCGAGGGCTTCGCAGTTCTAATCCGGATATCATTGAGGCGATCGCCAAAATAGAAGCAACGATTAATACCCTATCGACTCCGACTAAAATTGTCGATGGGGATGCTTTAGAGAATGCTAAGAGGAAGATTACAATTGCCTCTCAAGCCACATTTTGGGAGTCGTTGGATGAGGAAGAGCTAAAATCGGCTTTACCTGAGTTTATAGAGAAAGTTGAAGTGGATTCTGATGGGACTGTAACTCCTAATTTTAAATTGCCATTGACTCTATCTTCTATAGTTCCATAAGTTTTAATAAAATCTTCGGGAGACATATCTCCCACTTTTAAGTCACCATAATATTTTTTATAAGCTTTAAGTAACTTGTCGTTAAGCATTTTTAGCACTTTTTGAGAATCTGTTGAAGTCATAAAAGATAGAATGTATCCATGTTTTTAGCTTATATGTTGGCTGAAAATTTTCTGTTTGGAGCGAACGAATGAGAGTAAAGGGTGTAAACATTTTCAATTAATTTATGTAAAAATGCTATGGTTTCCGCAGCCTCAAAGAAAGACTATAGTTATTCAAAACTTAATAAAAATTCAATTAGCCAGTAAATATTCCCTATATAAATCAAGTAAGCTAACTTCTTGATATAAATTCAGCGAACTATAGCGATAAATTTCCTGCATAGTTTCTGGAAAATATAAACTCAAACCGCATAATTTTTCAAAATTTTTTTTCTTATAAAAAGTGCTATAGAATTTTCCTTCTGTTTTATAATGTACGATAACTGACGAGCGTAAAAACTCAGCAAAATTCCTCAGTTCATTTTGACCTAGACCGCTAATTTTTGAAAGAGAATGAAGTAAAACAAGTACGTCGCAATGCTGTTCGCCAAAATAGTAGTAGGTTGAAAGTTCTGATTGTTTGATAGCTGGCAAACCTTTACTTAAAATTAGCTTAAGTAACCGTGATAGTTTTTCGGGAATGAGTTTAAGAGTTTGATTATCTACTAAGGTAAGTGTATGATACATATCAAGCCGCTCAGAATTCATAATTGCTATAGCTGCTTTATATCCTTCAACTGATGGTTCTTTAAGACGGTTGAGAAATCCTTTGTAGTAATAATTAGGTGCGCCAAGTTCAAGCTGAGAAGCAAGAGTATATTTAGCACAATTTCTAACTTCGTATACAACTTCTAGTGTTCCTTTATTACAGTTTTGAAAGAAAAGTAGCTCCACCCGTCCATCAGTAGACTGATTAAAACTGGTAACCGCATTTGCAAATTGATCAACTCTCATCCACGTTCTTTTTTTACTAATTGCTTTATGATCGTCAGGACTTATTTCGTTAATCTTTCCACCATGACCAACAATAATAATAGCCCAATGCTCTGCTTCAAAAGTTTGATTAGCCCAATCAAGATAAGCTGAAAAAGCAGATACATCGCTACTATCTTCTCCTGCTATATCAATTTCGTTTATAGTTCTATCAGTAATTACGCGACGACGCATTTTTGAATCATCCCAATAATCTGATTGAACCACTACCAGATTTTCCGAGTTTTGGTTACCCTCTGTTAAAATTTCAATAATTGGTTCACCAAAAGGCACAAGATCGTTATCGTATGGCATCCAATACAAAACTACCCATTGATAATGGGATTTAGCCTGGGAGGAATTAGAATTTATGGCAAAAGCAGAATTCCTAGCTATTCCTCGGGCTACACAAACCGAACCTATAATATAACGAAAAAACTTTCTCCGTTTCATTCTGAATACAACAATATCTAAGCTGATGTGCAGCTAAATTATATAATGCGAAAACGTTAAGATGTTGTAATGCGAACAAAATGCTCCCTAGTATTATACTTTCAAAATGAATTGCGGAATGCGGGTTTTAATTCATCTCATAATTGAGTAGCCTCAAAAAAACGTGTTGTTGTAAACGTTTAAGAGAACCAGAATATACAACACCCTACGATATTAATCTCATCGGTGAATATAATATCGCTGGCGAAATGTGGAACGTTACACCACTTTTAGAAAAACTTGGGATTCGTGTATTAAGTAAAATTACTGGTGATGCTCGTTATCAAGAAGTCGCTTACGCTCATCGTGCCAAATTGAACGTGATGATTTGCTCCAAAGCCTTGATTAATATGGCGCGAAAAATGGAGGAGCGTTACGGTATTCCTTATATAGAAGAATCTTTTTACGGTATCAATGATATGAACCGCTTTTTAAGGAATGTCGCAAGTAAGTTGGGAGATAAGGATTTACAAGAGCGTACCGAAAAATTAATTGCAGAAGAAACTGCAAAATTAGACGAAAAATTAGCCACTTATCGCGATCGCCTCAAAAATAAAAGAGTTGTTCTTTATACCGGAGGTGTGAAAAGCTGGTCAATTATTTCGGCAGCGAAAGACTTGGGAATGGAAGTCGTAGCTACCAGTACAAAGAAAAGTACGGAAGAAGATAAAGCCAGAATTCAGAAATTGTTAGGTAAAGATGGCATTACGATGTCCAAAGGTAATCCCCAGGAATTGATACGAGTAATTGGGGAAACCAAGGCAGATATGCTGATTGCTGGCGGTCGCAATCAATACACTGCTCTTAAAGCTAGAATACCTTTCCTCGACATCAATCAAGAACGTCACCACGCTTATGCTGGGTATGAGGGAATGGTTAATATGGCCAGAGAATTAGATGAAGCTCTTTACAGCCCAGTTTGGCAGCAAGTGCGTCAACCAGCCCCTTGGGATTTGGAAATCAGTTAACAGTGAGCAGTGAATAGCGAATAGTGATCGTTCAAAAATTTTTAGTACTCTAATAAGGGAAATATGCTGGTTTTATTATGAGACAAAAAGTTTTTTCTCCCCTCTCTCTTCCTGTTGCTCATTCCCTGTATATGTTGAAAGTATTTAAAACCGGAAACCTTTGAACTTTTTTACAAAATAAGAATTAATTAACGATGGCTATTGTTGCAACTCCAAAAAAACCAGTAATAGTAAATCCTCTCAAACAAAGTCAAACATTAGGTGCAGCTTTAGCCTTTTTGGGGTTGAAGGGTATGATACCTCTTTTGCACGGTTCTCAAGGCTGTACGGCCTTCGCTAAAGTCATACTAGTGAGGCATTTTCGAGAAGTGATTCCCCTTTCGACTACGGCGATGACAGAAGTCTCTACAATATTGGGTGGAGAGGATAACGTTGAGCAAGCTATTCTGACTTTGGTAGAAAAGGTAAACCCTGAAATTATTGGTCTTTGTACCACGGGGCTAACTGAAACTAGAGGGGATGATATGGAAGGTATTCTTAAAGATTTTCGTAAAAATCATCCCCAATTAAATGAATTACCAATTTTGTTAGTCTCCTCACCAGATTTTAAAGGAGCCTTACAAGACGGCTATGCTGCAGCAGTGGAAAGTATGGTTAAAGAAATTCCACAAAAAGGGGAAATTAGACCACATCAAGTTAATATCTTGATGAGTTCTGCTTTGACTCCAGGGGATTTACAAGAAATCAAAGATATTGTTACTGCTTTTGGATTAGTGCCAATTGTTGTACCAGATCTTTCTGCCTCATTAGATGGTCATCTAGACGATTCTTACAGTCCGATAACTGGTGGCGGTACAACTTTGGCGCAACTGCGTAAAATGGGTAGTTCCTCCTTTACTATTGCGATCGGTGAGAGTATGCGGGGTGCGGCGGAGATTTTAGATCGACGTTTCGCCATTCCCTACGAGTTATTTAGCGAACTAACTGGATTAGACGCTGTAGATAACTTTTTACAAGCATTGTCAGATATTAGTGGTGTGAGAGTTCCAGAAAAATTTCGTCGCCAACGCCGTCAATTACAAGATGCGATGCTCGATACTCACTTTTTCTTTGGTCGCAAGCAGGTATCCTTAGCATTAGAACCAGATTTGCTTTGGATGACGGTTAATTTTCTGCAATCAATGGGAACAGAAATTCAAGCCGCAGTCACTACCACACGTTCGCCTTTGCTAGAAAAACTTCATATCGAAAAAGTTATTATTGGTGACTTGGAAGATTTTGAGCAAGTTGCAGTGGGTTCTGACTTATTAATTGGTAATTCTCACACTGGCACAATTGCTCGAACATTAAATATTCCTCTTTATCGCCAAGGTATTCCAATTTTTGACCGTTTAGGTATAGGTCAATTTACTAAAGTTGGCTATCGGGGAACAATGGGAATTTTGTTTGACATTGGAAACCTCTTTTTAGAGCAAGAGGAAATGAGTGTGAAGCACTAATTTTTGTTAGTAGTTAGTGGTTAAGGGTTGGTAGTTATTTAACCTTTGACCTTTAACCTAATTAAAAGGAGTATTGAAATGAAAATTGCCTTTACAACGAGCGATAACGTTCATATTAATGCTCATTTTGGATGGGCAAAAATGATTGATGTTTATGAAATATCTGATGAAGGTTATTCTTTTTTAGAAACTCTTTCTTTTGGAGGAGAACTTAAAGAAGATGGCAACGAAGATAAATTATTACCTAAACTTAAAGCCTTAGAAGACTGCACAATAGTTTATGTTTCAGCAATTGGAGGTAGTGCTGCCGCTCGTTTAATTAAAAAGAATGTAACTCCAGTTAAAGCGCGTTCCGAACAAGATGAAATTAAAGATATTTTAGAACGCTTAGTACACACTCTAAAAGGAAGTCCTCCACCTTGGTTACGTAAAGCTTTACAACAAAAAGATCGTAACTTTGAAGATGAATTAGAAGAAAATGATTTTGCTGAGGATGCAACTGTATGAATACCAGTAATAATGTAAATGGTACTGCCACAAGTGATGTATTTAATTCTACATTTATTAAGGCATTAGTACAACAAATTCGGGGTTTAGATACTTACGGAACTTACAAAAAATGGTCGGATGATTTAATTCTTAAACCATACGTTATTAGCAAACAAAAGAAACGGGAAATTTCAGTAGAGGGTGATGTAAACCCCATGACAATATCGCGGATTAATGCTTTTTATCGTGCGATCGCAATTCGTATTGAACAAGAAACTGGGTTATTATCGCAAGTCGTCGCCGATTTAAATCATGAAGGATTTGGGTGGATATTAGTATTTTCTGGTCGTCTTTTATTAGTTAAAAATACTTTACGGGATGCTCATCGTTTTGGTTTTGAATCCTTTGATAAACTTGCAGAAGAAGGAGAAAATCTAGTAAATAAAGGCGTTGAATTAGCCAAGCGTTTTCCAGAAGTAGGAGAACTATAAATAATTCTGAATTTCTGTATAAATTATCTAGAGAAACCCGGCGATTTTATAAAAGAAGGAAGGAGTTAGGACGAAGTTGGAAGAAGGTAATGTATTTTTGAAACTTTAGTAGTGAGTCTAAAACTCATTAAAGAAAAAAATAATATTTTGAGGCGTGTAGCTCGTACCGCAAGGTCGTCCCGGAGGGACTTAAAATATTTACGTCCGGCCTTTCAATCTCACGTTTTAAAACGCGAATCCTTCTTCCTTCGTGAAAAAACTAATATGAAACCGGGTTTCTACTCAAAAATTGTATAAATCGTAATTAATAATTAGTTAGGATTTGTTAGTATATTTATTCAATATAGGGAGATGTCTATGACTAATACCGAAGAAATAACAAATATTGAAGAATTAAAAAAAAAGATCAAGCGCCTTAATAGTAAAGCCGGCCAGATGAAAATGGATCTGCATGATTTGGCAGAAGGCTTACCTACAGATTATGAAAATCTCATGGGAGTAGCTGAAGCAACTTATAAAATATATTGTCAATTGAATGAACTAAAACAACAATTGAAAAAAATGGAGCAGACACAATGAGTGGGAGTTTATCAGAATTCAATAAATTAGTAAATGCAGAAGACTATTTTGATTTTTTTCAAATAGAATATGACCAAAAAGTAGTAAGTATAAATCGCCTACATATTTTGCAGAAATTTTCTGAATATATTAACGAAATCGATCTTAATAATTCGGAACTTAATGATTCAGTTAGATTAAGTAAATATCATGAAGCATTAGAACAAGCTTATCAGGTATTTATAAAGTCAACACCGCAAGAACAAAAACTTTTCAAAGTGTTTCAGCAGAAGCCAAAAAATGTAGTCAAGCTGACAGAAATTGATTCGGATTAGGAGGTAATAAAGTGGTAAACCTAACACCTACCGAGTTGGAACGCTATCGTCGCCAAATGACACTCCCTAATTTTGGTGAATTGGCACAAAAGCGTTTGAAGTCTGCTACGGTTTTGGTTACAGGTGTTGGAGGATTAGGCGGTACTGCTGCACTTTACCTCGCGGTAGCAGGTGTGGGACGATTAATCCTTGTAAGAGGAGGTGACTTGCGGCTTGATGATATGAATCGTCAAATTCTCATGACTGATGATTGGGTAGGAAAGCCAAGGGTATTTAAAGCTAAAGAAACCCTACAAGCTATTAATCCCGATATTGAGATAGAAACAATTCATGATTACATCAATCCGGAAAATGTAGACTCATTAGTGCAATCTTCTGACATGGCTTTAGATTGCGCTCACAACTTTACAGAGCGTAATTTGTTAAATGAAGCTTGTGTTCGCTGGCGTAAGCCAATGGTAGAAGCTGCAATGGATTCAATGGAAGCTTATTTAACTACAATTATTCCTGGTGTAACTCCGTGTCTATCGTGTCTATTTCCAGAAAAACCTGATTGGGATAGACGTGCATTTTCAGTTCTAGGGGTAGTTTCGGGTACTCTAGCTTGTTTAACAGCTTTGGAAGCTATCAAGTTAATTACCGGATTTAGTCAGCCTCTATTATCGCAGTTACTGACTATCGATTTTACCAGAATGGACTTTGCTAAACGTCGTTCTTATCGCGATCGCGAATGTCCAGTATGTGGTAATAGTGCTCCTTGGAGGTATTCCCAGTCTCAACCTCTAGAAACTAGTGGTAATTTTAAGTCTTAGTTTCTAGGAAAGGGATTTTACTTCAATTGAAGGTGAATCCAAATTCCAGCATTACCATCGAATTATTTTTTGTTCCCTAGGCAAAAACAACCATTATCTAAAAGTTATCTAAAAGTACGGAGCTTCGTCCCATGACTGTTAGTTTGACAGAAAAAGCAGCAGAACGCCTAAGTTTATTTTTACAAGATACTGCAACAGAGAATAATGCAGCGACTAGAGCAATCCGCGTCTCTGTTAAAGATGGTGGTTGTAACGGCTACGAATATGCAATAAATATCACCAGTAAGCTGGGCGAAGATGACTTGGTGGTTCAACATTCAGACAACATCACAATCTATGTTGATGCTAAAAGTGCGCCGCTATTGCAAGGGATGGTAATAGATTTTATCGAAGGTGTGATGGAAAGCGGTTTCAAGTTTACTAATCCCAATGCAACTAAAACCTGCGGTTGTGGCAAGTCATTTCAAGCAGGTGATTGTACGCCTGACGGTGTACCTTGTAACCAATAAATTATTAGTAGTTAGTTGTTAGTACTCAGCAGAAAACACTAATAACTAATAATTCTAATAATTAACAATTAATAACTTAGATGTCGTTTGAGGAGAACAGAAACATGGCTAGTTATCAAGTAAGATTGATTAACAAAAAGGAAGATTTAGACACCACAATAGAAGTTGATGAAGAAACTACTATTTTAGAAGCAGCAGAAGAAGCAGGAGTTGAATTACCTTTCAGTTGCTCTGCTGGCTCTTGCTCTAGTTGTGTTGGTAAAGTCACTGAAGGTGAAATCGATCAAGAAGACCAAAACTTTTTAGATGACGAGCAAATATCCAAAGGATTTGCTTTACTTTGTGTCACTTATCCTCGTTCTAACTGCACAATTAAAACTCATCAAGAAGCTTATTTGATATAGAGTTTTGATTTAATTATTACCTTTTTATAAATTTCAAGTCATAGCTTTAATTAGTTATGGCTTTTTCTTTGCCAATTGCTTTCCAGAGCATTGGTAATTGCTAATTAATTATATTTCTTTCTAAATTTACCTATCTCTCTTTATTTTTTTATAACATTCTCTATCTTGAAACAAATTTACTCTCCAATACAGCAATTTTCCCTATATCTAGGTATTTTTTATCAGTAATCCTAGAGTCAGAAAGAAATTAATAACTTATATTAATAAATTCAAATCATGCGACTTGCTAAGGTATGCAAGCCGCTTTTTTTTAATCTACACCGACCATCACATCCGTTGCTTTAACAACAACATAAGCTTCTTTTCCTAAAGAGAGATGCATCTGGTCTGAGGATGATTTAGTAATAATTGAAACTACTTCTACTCCAGGTGCTATTTCTAAAGTTACTTCAGTATTGACAATTCCAGGTATAATTTTTTTGACTGTTCCTTTTAGGTGGTTACGAGCACTAACTTTCATAGTTTTATTTTGCTAATCGTATTTTTATGCCAGCCAATTCTATCAAAATCACAGAATTTGCATAAGCATTTTCAACTTTTATTCACGATCTATCAATCATTCTTCACTGAAATTCACCGATATTAACTTTCAAAAAATGTCAAAATCAGATAATTTTCAATCTAAAAATCAAGTTTCTGGTCGTAACTGGTCAAATTATTACAAAGCTGTTGCAAATCGTCCACCACGAGAAACTTTAATTACTGCTTTAACTAATTTTGAAATCGAAACTCCAGAGGCTAAATCAAGAATAGCTATTGATTTAGGGTGTGGGGAAGGCAGAGACACGGTGGAATTGCTGCGTCGAGGTTGGCAGGTTATAGCTATTGATGCTGAAAAAGAAGCTATTAGCCAATTATTAAAGCGTCCCCATATCAACACCAATCTTTTAGAAACTCATATAGCTCAGTTTGAAAATATTCCCACACTAGAATCGGCGAATTTAGTCAATGCCAGTTTTAGTCTTCCCTTTTGTGCGCCAGAAAGTTTCCCAGATTTATGGAACAAAATCTACTCCTGTTTACTTCCTGGCAGTCGTTTCTGCGGCCATTTATTTGGCTCGCGCGATAGCTGGGCTAATGATTCTACAATGAATCACCATACTAGATCCGAGCTTGAAGCACTCCTGAGATTTTTTGAAGTCGAATTCCTCCGTGAAGAAGAGCATCTTGGTAAAACCGCTTTAGGAAAGGAAAAATACTGGCATATTTTTCACATTGTGGCACGTAAAAAATAATCTGTTAATAGTAAAAATCTGCTTTTAGTAACAGCTTAATTGAGAATATTTTTTCCGCAAATACTGTCTAATTAAGCTTTTACAAATACGGATTTTCTTTTAATTTGCAATAAGCATAATTAATTCTTCATTAATCCTATTTAATAATTAATTTGTACACGATATATTTCATATTTTTTTTACTTTTTAATATATTATATGAGCTATATTATATAATATAAAAATATTGATAAATCAAAAATTTTTTGGCTCTTCAGTACTTAGTATGCTAAACTAACAGCTAAAATTCCAATGAAGTAAACATCTAACTCTAAAATTATCAAAGTTTCTGAATCCATATCCTGAACGTTTAATCAGTTTTAATTTGTTGTTAATACCTTCAACTACACCACTGGTTGTACCGTTATCAAAGTAAGCAATAACTTCATCAAGCCAACGGATGATTGTTTTCTGACTCACTGGAAAATGTTCTTTAGCTCTTAATAGCCATATTCCTAGTTTAAATAATCCCGTTAACCAATTATCTGTCTTATTAAAAATAATTCGTATTTTCTCTTTTAATTCATGCATTAATTTTAGATTTGGAGATACTTTTTTGACTTGTGCGAGCTTAATATTCTGTTCTTCATTCAAGTCGGATTCATTTTTCAATAAAGCGTATTTACTTTTGTTTAATCCATTTAATTTTTTTTCATATTTGTTTTTCTCTGATTGTGAATTTGCTTTTTTTATAGAATCTTCGATTTTACGTTTTTCTCTTTTTCTTCCTAAATCTAACTCCTTATTTATTTGCGTCATTATGTGAAATCTATCAGCAACAACTTGAGCATTTGGAATTAATTCAGATACTAAATTTTTGTAACCTATCCATAAATCTATACTTACTTCTTCTATTTGTTTTAAAACCTCTTCTCCCCATGAATTAAGAACTTCCCTAATTGTTTCCTGAGTTCTTCCAGGTAGTATTGCTAGTAATTTAGAATTATCTAAATCTATTAAAACAGCACAGTAATTACCTTTTCCTTTAACTAATGCTATCTCATCAATACCAAGTCTTCTTAAGTATGATGGTTTTGCTACCAATGATTTTTTTGATGCATCTTTTAACATCCTTTCTATTTCTTCTGTTGTAACATTTCCCTTTTTAGAGACACTATGAATATCTGAATCTAATACTTCTTCTATTGTCTTATTTGCGAGTCTTTTTGTATATTTTCTTCTGCTATCTACAAAATCTAGTTCTTCACTAAATGGTTTTTTACATTTTTCACATTTAAATTGTCTTTTATTTACTTCCAAAAATAATTGTTGTTCTCCCAATGGTAAATCTTTGATTATATGTCGTTAGCGAAGCGTGTCCCGAAGGGACATTGATTTTGATGTAATCTATAGCTTCTTGTACCACAACGAGGACAAACGCTTTCCATCTTTATTGATTCAATTTGTAAAATTACTCCAACCCCTTTATATTGGCGATGTGAGATAACTTTTACTCCATCTATATTAAGTAGTTGTGTTAATATTTTAATATTCTTTTTTATTGTCATTTTAGTAAATACACCTTATGTTCAATTCGCCTGGTTATAATTTTATTTTTCAATAAATTAGTAGCGTATTTCCCTTTTTTTTACTTTTAGTAATGAATTGATAAACTTATTTATTTTAAGAATTGAACTATGATTCGATTAGCGCAGCGGCGTAGAGGCGGGCTATTAGTATTTAAGGTTGTAACAAATTAATTTCCTAGCCCGTCTCTACGCAATCGAATCAAGCGAAGCGGTAGTTCAATTCGCGGCTCCAACGAGTTAATTCGCGGTAGTTCAATTCGCAACTCTAACGAGTTAATTTGCACTATTTCTCTTTCAATTCACTTGTCTAATTGTATTTTTAGCATACTAAGTACTGAAGAGCCAATATTTTAGATTATATTTACTTTTTTGTAAACAGATGTTGACTACGAAGTTTTATGAATTGTTCTTTGCTTAAAATCAAAGGAGAGATAATATGTATGTAAGCTAAATTGTTGCGAATCAACCCGGAGTCGCTAACCAAGAGTAATCATTACCTTTCTAGTAAGACAATTGAATCTTTAGGTCTTATGCTTTAATTGCTAGAGACTTATCAGTCGATGAAAACAATAAAAAATAGGGAACAAAGCGTAAATCCTCTCCAAAAATCTGCCTAATTCTTGCTATACAAGAATGATTTGAAAGCTTCTATAAAGGTTTATGGACTCTACAAATGCTTGTTGAAAAAAACAGAATCTAATACTCATGACTACAACAAAGAATGTGAATTAGATTTGTTCAATACAGCCTATTCCGCCCTTGGGAAGAATAGCAGCAATAAGCCAGTAAATTTCCTTGCTTGCTGAATAGAAATATTGGAGAGACAGTCATGATCAAAGCAAAAGATATCATGAGCTTAAATGTAGCAACTATTAATGGTTCAGCTACCGTCGCAGAAGCAGTAAGATTATTAAGACTCACACAATTACGTGCCTTAATAGTTGAACCTTCTAATCCAGAAGATACTTACGGAATTGTAACTCAAAGCGATATTACTATTAAGGTAATTGCTCTTGCACGCGATCCTCAAAGTGTTTCCGTTTCGGAAATCATGAGCAAGCCTTGTATCGTAATCGATCCAGAATTAAGTATAGAAAATGTAGCACGGCTATTCGCTCAGGCTGACATTTGGCGTGCACCAGTTATCCAAGATGATTTAGTTGGTATTATTTCTGTTACCGATATTCTGAATAAAGGTAATTTTGTAGCCAAGCAAAAATTAATATTTCTTAAATCAGAATTGCACAAAGCAATATCTAATGCCCGCTCAATTTGCGGTATCTATGGTGTTTACTCTTTAGAAGCTGCTGACGCTTGGAAATTGGTAGATCAAATCGAAGCTGAAGCAATTGCTCATGGCGCACCAAAAACAGAAAAATCTGCAAGAGAACAATTTGCAGAAGAAAGTAAAATTGAAGATTTTGTCTTCAGCTAATGGGTGTGTTGGTTAAGCTTTCTGTTTGGTAATTAGTCATTGATTTAACCCGGTTTTTAAAAACCGGGTTTTTCACTATATTAATTGATATATTATTATCATACCAGCCAATAATGAAGCTATGTCTTGGTGGAAAATTATCCTAAAGCTTTTGATTTAGGAATTCTTGTATCTGAGTTTACCAATCTATTTATGAAAACTTAAATGATTTATATATTACATAATAAAAGTATCAGTGGCTTCTTTTTTTTTTTTAGTTATGTTTATTATAGGTCTAGCTGAAAATGTAGATAAATCAAGGATGAAATGTTGCTTTTTTAGTCGTGAGTTCTATGTAAATACGATTAGCACCTTAGCTGATGTTTATCGGTTTAATATTGATGTTAATTTAAGCTTAGAAACTCACGCTAATTGCTGCATCTTACATTATCCTTCATATTTATGTATATAAGAAGGAGAAATAATAGTCTATTCTAGATAGCAAATAAATATCTTGAAAATAGACATTGATAAAATCTCAATAGAGTTAGTTTTATACTAATGAAGATATAGAAATGCTCAATAATCTTATTCTGAGAAGGGCAGCGGGATGATTTTATTCCAGATTTTGACCTTGGTGTGTTATTGCGCGTATCCTAAAATTGTTTATATATGACACCAAATTTTTCATACTTTTACGATATGAACAAAAAATCACAACAAATGCTTTTATTATCGACTATGTGGAAAATATAGCTTTACTTTATGTGAAGGTAAGGATTTAGTTAAGAAAGATAACTTTCGTGAATAAAAGGTTATCTATCCGTTAAATTCTTTTTTCTCAAATATCATATACTAACTTTATTGATTGTATATGATTATAATAGTTGTGACACTATTCGATTTGCTGCAAATATTCTCTAGCTAAATATGTATTTAGCTGATTTTTGTTTTTCTATTATTGCTTTTATGGCAGTATTTGACAATGATGAAAATATAGAATATTTAGCTACAAATCAATAATCGGTTTATGGTATTGTGATTGGAGTTTGAAAGAACAACTAGACATAAGAACACATGAAAAATAAGTATTTCTTTCAGAATGATGATTTGGGAAACTTCCAACCTTCATCAGCAGATATTATATTGCGTCAGCAGCTGGAAAAATCTGTAAGTAATTTCTTTTATGACAACTGCGATCGCAAAATTCGAGATTTGCTATCTGTGTGTCGGTGGTATGTGACTACCCATACCTCTGCAATGATTTTAGTGATTGAATGTCCCGATAGAGTTACTAACTGGCGAATTTTACAAAAAATGGTATCAATGGCATCATTGCTGAATAATATTGCCAGTAGTGCCAAGATTCGCGTTTGTCCCCCTAGTAATCAAGGAATACCTTTTGAAATGAGAGTGGATGAACTGTCTGTTTATAGAGAAGACTCAGCTTAAAGCAGTCCTTTCATACTCAGTAGTTATTTTCAATGATTTTTTTGACTTGTTCAAACACGAAGTCGGCAGAATGATTCACCGGATGGCTTAATTCCCAACCAAAATCAAGATTTGCTGCTTCAATTAAATAAACCGTCACTATTTCTGGAAAATCATCTTCAAAGATTTTTCTTCCAGCAGCTATTGCATTATCCCAGCGAAAATCATGTAAATTATAACTAGCTTCTGGCAGGGTTTCTACTTCTTTTCCCGGAAGTGTAAATACAGCACCTGGTTCGGAATTTGTCGAACTCGCATCAATAATTATTAGGTGCTTGCTACCTCTTGCTTTAAACATGACTTCCATCCCTGCAGTTCCGCAGTCGTAAATTTTCACATGGGGATGAGGATATGCTGCAAAATACTGTTGTAGGCGTTGGGCTATAATCACGCCTACAGCATCATCATTGCGGTTGAGGTTTCCACAACCAATAATTGTGAGGTTCTTTTGCTCATTAGTCATCTGTAATCATAGTTCTAATAATTATCATACTTATCAGAAAATCTTTTGATTCAGAATAAATCAGAGGATAGGTAGAATGGAGCGGTTACTGGGGCAGATTTACGGGCTCATGCACCACTAATTGCTACTACTACTCTCACAACCCAAAATTTCAGGGTATAGGCATAGAGTAGGAAGAAGGGAAAAACAAGAAGTTTTTCTTCCCATTATTAATCCTACAAACTAACCTTGATGGGCTACTAGAATTTACGAAAAATTTTTAAAACAGTAAATTCTATGCCTTGGATATTGGGTTTGTCCTCCTATTTTACATATTTTCTGGAAATATTTTTATATTTTCAAAGAAAAATTTTTGTCAATGTTTTACTAACATCTATAGATTGATTTTAAAGTATGCACATTTACCAAAATGTAGTATTTTAACTTACAAAGGATATTATGATTTAGCTCTTCTTCCCGCTTCCAACTTCTATCGAGGACTTACGCAATTGTCACAAAACCGAGGGAAGGTGCCGTACACTGATTGCCTTATTATTACGTTCAATATTAGTGAGTGTCACGTGCAACGGCACGGCAATAAAGGGGGAAGAAAATCTACACCCCTTTTTGCCTCAATAAAGTGGGAAGAGAATCTACACCACTTTTGCCTCCCCTACGAGGAAAATGTGCCGGTTGCGTAAGTTCTACTATCTTCGTTCATGAACAATTCCCTCCCCATTTACGAGAAGGGAATAGAATTTCACTTAACCCCTAATCTATGTTTTTTTGAACTTACGCAACTGGCCGCTTTTTTCTTATAAGGGAGGCAAAAAGCGTTGAAGAAGCGTGCGCTTGGGAGCTTTTTCTTCCACAGAACTAATGCTGTAAGCCCTAGCTTCGGGGCTCAGCATCTCCCGGAGGGAGGTTAAGGGTGTAGATATTCCTTTATTGCTGTTGCTTGCACACTGACAGATTTTAAAGGCAATGAGTGTACGGCACCAACGCCCCTCCAAAGTGAAGTTTGAAAGTCCTGTTTTTCTGACAAAGCCGATCTTCGCGTGGCGCATTGTACGGAAGTAGAATCGTTACTCAAGATTATGCTTCATATCTTGGCAGTTTTCTCCAGAAATATATAGCAATCCGGTTCGATTAATCAAACTTCCTCCCTCGCTGAATTATACAATGGAGAATTTTGTACTCCGCTAATGCGAACAAAAATCAATATAGATTACCAATCTACATCACTGAAAATATATTTTGATTTTTCCAAAGTTCGAGCAATAACGCATTGGGTTACATTCATTCGCTGCGATAATAGGAATGTGACCAAATTATCATCAGTAGAATTACTAATAATCAAATCTGGTTTACCTTGAAACTCTGTTAACAATTCTCGTTCAGAATCAGTAGCAAAGGTTTCTAAATAAGGATAAATTTCAAGCCGAGAACTTGAATCCTGGGTTATTTCTGGTTGGAATTCGTGGAAGGGAACTCGCAAAATCCAGCAATTATTAGTACCGCATATTTTTTCTAATCTTTGATTGGAGTAAGTGCTCTGGCTATTAGAAATCAAACCTGTAAGTACAATTATTTTAGGTTTGATAACACCAAGTACATCAATTCCTGATAATTTCACACTTTCTTGGATTTGTTTTTCCAATTCTTTTACTTGTGCCTCAGTATCTGCTCTTTCTAAGTCAGCTTCTTGTCCAAAACATCTTTGGGGAGAAGTAAGCAAAACCTTAAAAACCATTGGAATCCGAGAGAAAAACTGTTCTAATAGTTGACGATCGCCCGAATTCATTAACTTTTCTAGCAATAAAAGAGTTTCCTTTACCCGAAAAGCAGTATTTCCCCAACCTGCTTCAAATCCAAAACTCCGCAATTCAAAGCGAAAATTTTCGTAAGATGTGTAAGAAGGATAATGTTCTAAAAGATTAAGTACTCGTTTTAATTTTTCAGATAGCTGGAATTCATTGTTGATACGCTCGTTAATTAATAACTGCTGTGAGTTATATTGATGTAGGTGCAAAAAGTTGAATAAAGCCTCTTCCCAATTATCACTACTTTCATTTAATAATTTACTCGATAGATAGCAATTAAGACGCGAAACTCCATTCCCAAACTCAGGTAAATTTTTATTTTCGTGACTATTTAGTACATCTTGAATTAAATTAGACATTTTTATTTGCCCTCTGTAGACCAATCGATGATTTTTTTGAGAATTGAAAAGTAGATATTACAAATTAGAGGTAAATGCCCCATTTGCATTACACCCTGATTGAACCTTGTTACTAAGTCCGCATTTTCTGCTTTTATATTTATCTTCTTGGAAGTAATTATTTTTACTTTTATAACCAAAAAAACTGTGAGTTCACTATACTACCAGATAATCAAGTGTCTGACAGCTGTTAATTAAGAGGGAACAGAAAAATGTTATGATTTCATAATTATTTTTAACTGACTTCAGGGAAAATAGTCAATTTTTTAATAAAATC
The DNA here is from genome assembly GCA_039200565.1 of Cyanobacteria bacterium P01_D01_bin.50. Classification (GTDB taxonomy): domain Bacteria; phylum Cyanobacteriota; class Cyanobacteriia; order Cyanobacteriales; family Nostocaceae; genus Rivularia. Next base: position 28,494 of record JBCCSG010000037.1, read on the forward strand.
TTAAACTTTTATTTACATTATTTATAGTAACTATACGAACAGTATTTATGATGTGGACTTCTGGATCTGAATGGCGTACTCATGAACCAATTTACTTAGAATGCAAATCAGGGCAAGGATTTGGGCATATTTGAACCATAAAACTATTATTTTAACTGATAGCTATAGTTAAATAAGTTAAAAGTATTCCATTATACATATTTATGCGTAGAATAAGTAATTTAATTATATGATGTTGTGATTATTCGTTGAAACTACGGATATAACTTGAAAAACCCGGTTTTGAACAAAAAACCGGGTAATAAATACTTCTGATTGAAAATTGCTGTATTTAAATCGATAACTTGACATTATGTTCTCGAGCAATTTGAGAAAGTTTCTCAAACTGCTGTTGAGATGCTTTGATTAATAACTCTTCGGCTTGCGTTTCATCGTTTTCCTCACTGGGAAACAAATGCTTAACGTAAAGCGAAATAAAATCAACCATCGCCGGTAAACCAGATAAAGAATGGTTATCAGCTTTCTTTCCAGCAAATGTTGCAACTAATCCAGTTCTAATATCTTTTCTAGTTATATCCATAAATTGACCGACAATTTCTGGTATATAGTCTGCTGTTGCTAAATTTTCTAACTTTGTTTCATCGGGAGTAAATTCGTATCCCGCTTCCCTAGCTTGTTGAGTTACGCACCACTGGGTAAACTCTTGTAGTGCTTTATCGGGAAGATTGGGAAAATGTTCGTGTAATCCAAAATCTGACATAGTTAATTTTATGTTCATGTCAAAGGTTAAAAGTCAACTTCAACCCCTGTTTATCTTCATGCAGTTCGAAAACGCGCTAACTCTTCACCTGTCTTCGCGTCATGAGCGTGTACGGTGCATACCAAACAAGAATCAAATGAACGGGCTACGTGGCCTACTTCCACCGGATCCGTTGAGTTAAAAATAGGGGTACCGATTAAAGCTTCCTCGATGGGGCCTCGTTTTCCTTCACCGTCACGAGGGCCAATATTCCAAGTTGAAGGAGCCATGATTTGGTAATTTTTGATCTTGCCGCCTTCGATATCTATCCAGTGACACAGAGCACCTCGCGATGCTTCGGTAGCACCCCAACCTCGTCCATCTTGTTCCTTTGGTTTGATATACCAAGGATCGTTTAAGCGAAATTCCCGCAAACAACGTTCCGCTTGACGATAAAGCTTCACAAGTTCATGTACTCGTGCTAATTGACGTAGATGAATGCTAGCACCACCCATTTGCTTGAAAGCATCGAGGATAAATCCATCATAGTGCTGCCAAGTTTCGCCGTGAGTGCCGCCAGCTACCAATTGCCGTGCCAAGGGACCAGCTTCTAAACGTCCGTAGTCGATGTGAGTAACCGCAGTTCCCCAGGAATAGGCATTCTCAAAATCTTTCACATTATTTTGAGTTGGTCTAGTATTGCGATCGTAAGGGTGAACGTCTCCCGTACCTTCGTTGTACCAAGAGTGAGTAGTATTTTCACGGACAAAACCATGATTCATGGGAGTGTGAGTATCGGTAATGCTGTCGTAAACCCCACTTTTCATTATTAGAGCAGCATTTCTTCCTTCAACGGTGGGATTTTGATATTTCACTTCATGGGGTAAGTATCCCCAGGTAACATATTTACCCAGACCTTTACCATATTTATGTAGACCGATATCTAAGCCCATACGCCAGTAGAAACCTAAGTCAGAGTTAGCATGATTTGGGTTTTCGTCAAGCCAAGTCATAAAATCCTCATAGGTTTGGATTTCTTCGTAGCGTTCCAAAGAACAACCCAGCCAAACTGGTTCGAGCCAATTGGTACGGAAATATTCCAGAATTGACCAAGCTCTTGTAACGTCAGTTAAGGTGGGAGCGCACATCACTCCACCAGGGACCATATAACTGCTATGGTTTTTGGTGATATGATATAAAACGTTCGTAAATTACTTTTTGTATGACTTACAAAGATATCTACTCACGGTTAATTTTCACTATTTGGGCTACTAAATAAGAGAATATTTAGGGAATGAGCGGACAAAATTACAACCAGGATAATTACGATACTCCTATCGATAATGACTACGAAAATCGCGCATCTACCCAGAAAACCGACTTATTCGCCGATATATTTACCGATTTTGAACCGCAAAACACCACAGACGGTAGTTATAGGGGAACGATGGCGAAAATTAAAGCGACGGAATTACAATATCAAGAGGTTTTTGAACAAAAGTTAGTTGAAGCGAATTCTAATTTAAAAAGGGATAGAGTAAGAGTTAGTATCAAACAAACTGGGTTATCTTTACAATTACGAGCAACCCTTCCATTGAAACCTGATGACTGCGATCGTTCGGGAAAGAGTAAAAAGCAGTACGATTTATCTTTGGGTATACCAGCGAATTTAGAAGGATTAAAAACCGCAATTGAAGAAAGTTACGAGTTGGGTAAATTAATTGCTCGTCATACTTTTGTATGGAATGATAAGTATTTAGGAATCAGAATTAGAGAAAAAAATCGAGATAAACAACAGATAAAAACTATTGGGGAATTATTAGATAAATTTGAGGAATATTATTATAGAACTCGTCAAAAAACTATAACCAGTCAAAATACTTTTGCAAACTATATATCAGTTATTAAAAGAAATTTTTCTCTCACAACTTTAGCAACAAAGAATAATTTTGAATCAGTAATTAATGCAACTAGGGGAAATAAAAAAAATGAACTAATTGCTGTATGTTCTGTTTTCGTTAAAACTTTTGACTTGGGATTTACCCTCGATGTAAAGCGCGATCGCGTTACTCCTAAATTTAGAGAAATTCCCGACGACGAGAAAATCATTCATTCCTTCGAGCTATTTGAAAAATTTGCCCTTAATCGCAAAAATACAAATCACAGCGATGCCACCGACACCTGGGAAATGTGGCGTTGGGTATATGGAATGTTAGCAATATTTGGACTACGGCCGAGGGAGTTATTTGTTAAACCAGATATTAATTGGTGGACATCTCCACAAAATATTGACTGCACTTGGAAAGTTCATAAGGATACTAAAACAGGATATCGAGAAGTCATCCCTTTCGTTCCCGAATGGATAGAATTATTCGATTTAACAAATCCACAACCATTAAAAATATTAGATAAGAAAATTTCTAAAATTACATCCGTACAAAATATTAATTGGATGCGGAGAGATATATCCAGATGGTTTAGAAAAGTTGGTATTGAATTTCAACCCTACGATTTGCGTCATGCTTGTGCGATTCGCTCTCATTTACAGGGAATACCCATCAAAGCCGCAGCAGATAACTTAGGTCATACAGTTGAGGAACATACAAAGACTTATCAAAGGTGGTTTGGGATAGAGAATCGTAAAAAAGCCTTTGGTGAGGTAATTAGTCAAAAAGCGCTGATTGAATTGCAGAAAAATGAAATATTGGCTTTGAGGATGGAGAATGAAAAATTGAGGTTGGAAGTTGAGAAGTTAAAATTAAAACAAGTTGATGATGGAAAAATTATTTGAGTTATTTAGTAACTATTGAAACCAAAATTAACCAATTACCGGATTTATATGGATAATTTATCGGGAAATTTATTTTTACGAAAGATCATAAATATACATTTACTCTGAATTAATCTCTAAGTAAATATAACTATTGCGATAAGACATTATAAATTATTTATTATTTTGATTTATAAATTTATTTTTAAGCTTGAAGTTTCGAGGAAGGCTTGAAAGATTCTGTGGTGGATAAAAAATAACTGCAAATTCTGACTCTTGACAAAAAAAGTTGAGTGTGATTACATCTTGTTATGCAAAAGAATATCACTTTATTGATGTTTGTCTCATAGGTACTATCTCTTTTCCTCAGATTAATGCATACCCATTATGTTGGTTTAGCGTTTGTCCGAGATACGAGATTTTCAGGTAAACGCTAGTTCACCATAATGGGTATGCATTAGTTTGAGGCTTAGAGATAGTAGGTTTGAGATTTTAATCAATGAGTTAAAAGTGGCGTTGCATAAATGCGGGATGAATAAGGCTTACACGGGTACTTCTCTATACTTAAAATAATGAAGTAGCAATCGAATTGAGTGTTTAAGCATATCCACTGATTTAGAATAGCAGAGTGTTTTTCGGTGTAATCTAGCCA
>JBCCSG010000038.1:0-32216 GCA_039200565.1 Cyanobacteria bacterium P01_D01_bin.50
GTAGGGGAGGCAAAAAGGGGTGTAGATTTTCTTCCCCCTTTATTGAGGCAAAAAGGGGTGTAGATTTTCTTCCCCCTTTATTGCCGTGCCGTTGCTCGTACACTCACTAATATTGAACGAAATAATACGGCAATCAGTGTACGGCACCAACCAGAGTTTTGTGACAATTGCGGCCATTCCTGCTTATGTTATAAGATGCTTTTTGTTTGTGTTGATGTTAGTAAGATAGTTTTCTTAAAACGGTATTTTATAAATACTTTGTCACAAGGATGTCACCTCTCTAAGATTATATTGTGAATATAGAAATCAATCATTTATTATACATCCATCATAAATTATGTCTTTTGTTAGTGATTTATCAGGGAACGACAATCTCCTAGATTTACGCGCACCATCTTTAACACAATTACGTAAAAGAATTGGCGCAATATGGCTTCGTAGAATTAGTCTGGTTGCTGTAGACGGAATCTGTCTAGGTTTAGCCTGGGATATAGCACAAACCTTTAGTATATGCTTTAATATTGATTGCTTTGAGCAGAAAGATTCGTTTTTTGTGTTGTCAATAATTACGATTCAACTTTGTCTGATTGCAACTCAAGGATTATATGAATCTGGAGAGAAACGGCGGGATTATATTAGCTTAAGTAAAACAATCACATTTTCCTATTTCTTACTACTGCTTTTTGGATATTTGTATTTACAAAGTAACTTATTTCCTCGAGAAACTTTCACTGTACTGTGGCTGTTGAGTATAGTGTTCAACACCTGGGGGAGATTTATGGTAGACACTGTCATAATGCGTCTGAGAAAGCAAAATGTAATTACTTGTCCAACTTATCTAATTTGTTCTCCAGAAGAGAAGAATAAAGCCGTCCAACTCTTAGAAAAACAGAATTGTTATAACCTTGTAGGTTGGAAAAATGTTAAATCAATCGCTTCATCAAAAGGTCATTTAGCTGCGGCTGTAGACGAAATCATCCGTCAAGGAGTAGCAGAAGTTTTTGTCTGTTCCTGGCAATCAATAGAAAATAGAATGTATCTTTATTGGAAATTACGAAATGCTGGGGTTACCTTACACGTTCTACCAATTGAGTTACAAGCTGTAGAGCAAAGATTGGAATTAAAAATGCTTGGTGGCATCCCAATCTTGAACTTTTTACCCCCAACTATTACAGGTAGTGATTTCTGGATAAAACGGTACTTTGATTTTTGGAGTTCGGCACTGTTTGTTTTACTTGCATCACCAATTTATCTGTTAATTGCTTTACTCATCAAATTAGATTCTCCAGGTCCAATTTTCTACAAACAAACTCGCGTTGGTTTACATGGAAGATCTTTCAAAGTGTGGAAATTCCGGACAATGGTGGTGAATGCAGATCAATTGCAAAAAGAGTTAGAAGCCCATAACGAAACAAAAGATGGAATTCTGTTTAAAATGAAAGACGATCCTCGTATTACTAGAATTGGAAAATTTCTCCGTCAATATAGTTTAGATGAGTTACCTCAACTGTTTAATGTTCTATTCGGAGAAATGAGTTTAGTAGGGCCTCGTCCTTTACCTGTAAGAGATGTACAAAAGTTTTCTGACCACCACTTCATTCGTCAAGAAGTTCTCCCTGGAATTACAGGTTTATGGCAAATCTCCGGACGCTCAGACATTATCGATTTTGAGAAAGTGATTGGCTTAGATAAAACCTACATGGAGAATTGGTCCCTTGCATTAGACTTGCAGATTATCTTACAAACTATCAAGGTTATTTTGGAGAAAAAAGGAGCGTATTAAAAAAGTCTTGTCCAAAAATTATTTTTCAAAAAATAAAAGAGACGTTGTATGAGAACGTCTCTTTTATTTTTAATTTTATACATTTTTTATATCTTTCCTTACTTGATAAAAAGCCGCTGGAGTGGATTTACGATATTTATCAAACCATAGGAATAATATCGGAAATACATCCTATCTTCGCACCAAAATTTTTATTTTCATAAACAAATTCGCTGTAGTCAGCTAAATCATCCATTCCAACCAAATTAAGGATGATTTCAGTTGCTAACCAAAAAGACATTTTTACTAATAATTTTTGCCAACGTATATTCATAACATCCTCTCTTGAATAATAAAGTCGGAAAGATAATTTTTAAACCCTTATTCTGTATTAGTGTCAGGAAACGGATGTTATGCAGTTGTAGGATTGATATAGCGGAAAATTTATCTATATTGTCTTCAAGATGAATTTCCCCACAGTTAGACATAACCACCCAGCACTTTCAATGGGAACAAAAGCTCTGTTTAGAGTAATTTACTTCCTTTATATGTGACATCAACACTTGCATCATCACGCTGGGGGACTTTCTTTTATAAATCGCTCAAAGATAGAGGACAACATTTTCCGCCCACCCTAGTACTTATATTGCCCAGAATACCTTGAATTCATCATTAATAACCTATGCTGGGAGCGGGTTTGAGTCTACGTCAAAGTAGTTCATGTGTTCGCATTGAAAGTGCTGGACTTAACCACTTACGGTAGTGTAGGTAAATCCCCTTTTGTGAAAGCGATCTCACCGCAGCGCTATATTACTCTACAACCCGTTCCCAATCAAAATAAACGGTGACTTTTGACGAACGCAAGCGGTTGAGCAATCCTAGGGGTGTTTAAGATCGCTTTGGTAAGTCTCGATGTTTTTTCTATTCTCACTATCGAATAGTACTACCTTATAATTCCAATTCTTTGCAACTTGAAAGTCATTTTTAGCAGTTTGTAAATCGTCTGTACTCGATTCTTCGTATAGTTCGTCATCACAAGGAGTTTGATACGTAAATACACGGTATCTTGGCATTTTAAACTCTATTTATGGTTTTACAATACATAATTTTCCCTAATATCTATGATATTCAAGGGATAATAAACGTCAATTTTATGTTGAATAAATATTATAATTATTATCATATTATATGCATTACAGATAAAAAATCAGGTTTTTTTCATTTTTGTTCTAAGTTAATAAGTGATATTCGCTGATCTCATCTACAAATGGGATTTCCCTTCTTCATCAAGGCAAATCATGTGATCTCAACCCAAATGCTCTAAATTCCAGATCGCTTTTTCAAGCCTTAATTATAAAAGGCTGTATGTGTATGAGTGTGACTTAAATTTATGGACTTCTTAACGAATAACTGATAACTGTTAACTGATAACTGTTAACTGAAAAAGCATGAATTCCACTCAAAAAAACTCTTTTATTCCCGATTCAGCTTTGTCAGTGGCTGGTTTAACTGACTATATCCAATTGCTGTTGGAACAAGATTCAATATTACGACAAGTTTGGGTAACTGGTGAGGTTTCTAGCGCAAACAACCATCGTGCAGGATTATTTTTTACTTTGCAAGATACTGATGGTGATGCTTCTATTAAATGCGTTACTTGGAAACATCAAGTGTCGAAGCTGGCTCAAATGCCTACTGTTGGGGAGCAGTTAATTGTTTTAGGTAGCATTAGACTTTATCCGGTACGGGGAGAATATCAGCTTAGTGTGTGGCAAGCTATACCAGCAGGTGAAGGTTTACAGGCTTTGCGTTACAAGCAATTAAAAAATCGTTTGGATGCGGAAGGTTTGTTTGATCGTCGAAGAAAAAAACCGCTTTCTACTCATCCTCAAACTATTGCTGTTGTGACTTCCCCTACTGCTGCGGCTTGGGGTGATATCAAGAAAACACTTAAATCTAGGTATCCGGGTTTACAGGTTTTATTTTCCCCGGCGACGGTACAAGGTGAACAAGCGCCTAATTCTATTGTCAAAGCAATTCAAAGAGTGGAAAATGACGGACGTGCAGAAGTGTTGATATTAGGGCGTGGTGGAGGTGCGGTTGAAGAATTAGCCTGCTTTAATGATGAGCGAGTGGTAAGGGCGATCGCTGATTGTTCGATTCCAATAATTACTGGTATCGGACATCAACGAGATGAGTCTTTAGCGGATTTGGCTGCTGATGAAAGCGTACATACTCCTACTGCTGCTGCGGAATTAGTTGTACCATCCCTCTATGATTTATATAATCAACATTATGCTCGGGTTATGGCTTTATCTGAAGTAATTAATTATTCGGTGGAATCGGCTGGGAATAAATTACAAACATTACAGAATCGTTTGGCGCGATATCAGTTAGATAAACAAGTCTCTCAAGAAATAATTGCTTTGGCTTGGAGGCGGGAAAAGCTTCTACAAGCGATGAATTCAAAGTCACAAGCAGCAAAGCAGAATTTGGAAATATTACGACAAAAATTAATCACTTTAAACCCTAGGGCAGTTTTACAACGCGGCTATGCAGTGGTAAGAGAAGAAAATGGAAGTATTGTTCGGGATGCTTCGGTGTTAGAAGTAGGAGAAGAGTTATTAATACAATTAAGTCAAGGTGCGGCGAAGGTAAAAGTTATGGAAATTGAAGATTAAAGATAATTCGCCCTTTATATATCATAAAATTCTCAACCTCACGGGCACCCATAAGAGTTTTTTTAGAAGAAAAAAATTCTTATGGGAACCCTTCACCCCTTTCCCCTCTCTTTTTTAAGGAGCAGGGCTGTAGTAAATAGAAAACCGCGATCGCCATGAAAAAAAATTGGAATTACGAAACCAAAGTCGCAGAAATCGAAACTATAATATCTCGCATTGAAGCAGGAGAATTACAGTTAGAAGAAGTTTTTGAACAGTTTGGTATTGCTGTCAAGTCTTTACGGGAATGTGAAAATTTTTTACAAGAGCGACAGCAACAAGTTGATTTAATGATTGAAACTTTACAAGACAATTAACAACCATCGACGATCAATTATCAACACGAATCAATAGATAAACTCTCCCCCTCTCCCCCCTCTACCCCCTCTCCCCCCTCTATCCCCTCTCCCCCCCCTCTTACCGAAAATTAAGGTGCGGGAACAACAGCTACTCCAGTTTCCTCAAAGCTCTCAAAGAAGGAACTATATTGTTCTTTTACTTCATCTAGTTGAGCAAAAATGTTGTGTGGATCGGTAATGCCATCACCTTCGTACTGAACGACAACTCCTGTATAAGGTGTTCCATTGGATGATAGTAAATTATTACTAACTGGATAGGGAATAATACCATCTAATCCAGAGAGAGCAAGAGATTCTTGCATTTCTGGAAACAGTATTGAACCTGCCTGTTGTACCCCAGAAGCAAGAGCATTGGCATTGAAGACGACTTCGGGTACTATGGTGTCTCCTTGACCAACGGGCTGATATATTGAACGTACTGGATTACCCGGTAATGGTCTTTGAGCAAGGTAGGGCATATAGACTATGGGATCTACTACTTCCGATGCTGTTCCCAGTAAATTGAGAGCGGGATAAAGGGGATTAAGCTCCTGGAGAGTTCCTGCAAGCAAACCTATAAGAGGAGCCGAATCCTCTTCACTAATTAGTAAGGGGAAAAAACTAGGGGAACCAGTTGGCACTACAGCACCAATTTTTGGTTCTATTGCACTGATAATATTAGCTACCTGCGCTCCATAAGATTGCCCTAAAGCCATAACGGGTGAACTTTGGAATCTAAAATGGGTTTCTCCAGCAGGAAGAATATCGTCTCCATCGGAGCCTATCACCTCTGAGGGAATTTTTAAATCTTCTAAAGCTTCTATTAATAGCCGTTGCTCGATTACTGTTTGTCGGAAGGTATCTCGGTAAGCGGCTAAATTCAACGGATTGAGGAAGGAAGCGGGTTGATTATCGGGAAAACGTTCTTCATTAAGCGGTAAAGCGCTGCTCAACGCTGCAAATCCCTTTTCAGCAACTACAAATGCTGGCCCCAGTGCGGGAGTTGGTTCCCCATCTGGTTCGGTTATGGGGCCTCTATCTACTACTTGAGTACTCAAACCGCTGGAGCCGTGGAAGTAAGCTACTAAGGGATAACCCCCATCTGGCATTGGTGTTTTAGGTATAGTAATTACTACTGGAACTTCCTCCGTACGCTGTTCTATCAGGGAACCATCTGGGGCAAACTCGAAAAGTCCTTCGGTATTAAATGGGGGTGTTCCCGTTTGAAATTGTGGCATCTGAACTGTTCCCTGTAGTTCGTAGAAACCAGGATTGCTCGCACCATCTTCTGGATCTAGTTGTAAATTTTCGATGGTAACATCGTAGCGTTCTAAAATTTCATCTGATAGCTGAGCAAATTCTGAGACTACATCACCTGTGGTAAATACAGTCGCTGCTGCCACTTCATCAAGGTTAACTTCAATATTATTAAGTGTTTCCCAAAGTGGTTGATAAAGTTGTTGAGCTTCAGTTCCTAGTTCCCCTTCAAGGGTTTCGCCATTAATTAATTTTTCTAAGTTTGGGGAAACTCCTAGGGAACTGCCATTTGCGTTGTTAAGAGAGCGTTTAACTACGTAAGCATAGGTACGATTGGGATTAAGTATGATACCGGGTGCGGGTGCAACTGAGAGCAAGGAAGATGGCACATAACGATCTTCTCTAAAAGTTGACGCAACAGTTGGTAGTAACTCACCTCGATTAGGAGAATCTGGATCGATATCTATTAATAAAATCGGTGAATCGGTATCTGCTGCAATTACTCGATCAACATCTTGTTCAGCAACAGGTGAGTTGAATTGAAAATAACCCGCTGAGTTGGTAGGAAAACCAGATCGATCGCTGGCAACGCTCTTAATACTTCGAGCAAATATATTGTCATCTGGAATTGGAAAGCCACGTAAATCGGGACTTCCATCTGCATTTAACCGCAAATCATTCGGATAAGGAAGATTGTAAAAGCTATCCTCGTTGCTGAGATCGGCCTCTAGGTCAAAAATAGATACAGTATTGGATATGGTATTCTGGGACGAAATACCAGTAATATCTAGTAAGTTATCAACAAAAGATGCCCCATTTGTTACGTCGGGAATAATTGAGTTTACAAATGTGTCTAGAACATCACTTCCTATATCTAGTAAGCTATTAGTTGGAACTAAATTCAAAAACTGCTCAATGTCCTCTTGGTCTGTATTTAAAAGATTTCCGAGTAAAGTATTTTGATTATTAATGCTAGGTAATATTCTTTCGATCGCGTCGATTAAGGCAGATTCTTCCGTATCAAAATTTAGTGATGGTAAAATATTATCTAAGTCCAATAGAATGTTTTCCATGATACATTTTTATTTTTTACACTAGTATTTTAACGATAAAAATACTGAGTAAATTATATTCTCAGAAAAAATCGAAAAATATCGAAAATCATAAATAAATTTAACATCAGGTCAATTTTGTTTGTCTGCTCTGTTGTTTTAGAGGATGTACGTTTAAGTAAGTCTGCCTAAAATTTACCCGCGCGATATTAAAGAATATAAATTTAGTTAAAAGCCTTGTTCCTAATTACTATTCACTATTCCCAATTACTATTTTCAACACCAACCTACTTATCTAATTGATTGGATAATTTAGTCGTATTTGGTTGGCATTTTTTCCAATTTTTATAACCAAAGTGCATAAGTTGATCGAATTCCAACCTATATAAGTAAATAGCCGTAAATTTTAATTCCTCAGTTGTGGAATACGGAGATGGAGATTGTAAATTTTCGTCCCGGTAAAAATCCTTTTGAGTCTTTGGCTGTTGCTTTGGCTCCTTTGTTGTGTTTTTTACAGCCTCGTAGCGCGGAGGTAAGCGCAAAGCAGCGCAGAGGTTTATTGATTTAGAACGTTTAATTGCCAAGTTGAAGGATAAAAGAGGATTATGTGAAATTGTTGAAACTATAGTTAACCCATCCCCATCCCCCCATGGTTTGGTAATAGTGGCGGATCAATTTGAGGAGTTATATACGCTGTTACCGCAATCGGAGTATTTTTAGATAGTTTGTTAAATTTGAAACGGTTAAATTCTATCTTTATAATCAAACTGTTTAAGATATCACGGTTTTAATTAGCCCGCTGTCAAGGCGGGCTTGGTAAATATAGCCGCAGGCTAAAGCCTGCGGGCTATACAGCGTAATTATGCAATAACATTTCTCTAACTTCTGTTGCTTCATCAAGTTGAATCACTTCATTAGTAATAGCTTCTGCTTCGGCAACGGAAAATCTCGAAATCGCTTTTTTAAATGCTGGAATTGCTGGGGGATTTAAACTCACCTCATCTAATCCCAATCCTAATAAAATTGGTGCTGCAATAGTTTCCGAAGCTAATTCTCCACATAAACCAACCCAAATATTATACTGATGTGCAATTTGCACTGTTTGATGTATCATTCGCAAAACACTAGGATGCAATGCATCTGCTAAATTCGCCACTTTGGGATTAGTGCGATCGCAAGCCATAACATACTGACTTAGATCGTTAGTACCAATACTGAAAAAGTCAACTTCAGCAGCTAGTTTATCGGCGATAGCGACGGCGGATGGTGTTTCGATGGTTATCCCTACTTCTATTTTTTCATCCAAGAGGATGCCGGCTTGCTTTTGTTCGGTTTGTACTTGATTTAAGATTGCTTTAGCTGCTTGAATTTCTCCCACAGTGGTTATCATGGGAAACATGATTTTAATTTGTTTACTGGCACAGGTTGTTAAAATAGCTTGCAACTGAGTTTTCAAAATTTCTGGATTATCCAAACAGTAACGAATTCCTCGCCATCCTAAGAAAGGATTATTTTCTGATGGTAAATTCAAGTAAGGTAGTGGTTTATCGCCACCAATATCTAAAGTACGAACGATCGCGGGATGGTTTGGAAATAATTCAGTTACTTGCTGATAAATTGATACTTGCTCTTCAACTGTAGGTAGATTTTTACGGTTGAAATAAAGGAATTCGGTACGGAATAATCCCACACCTTCAGCACCCATATCTAAAGCTATTTGTGCATCATGTATGCTGCTGATATTTGCCAAAACACGGATCTTTTTGCCATCATTGCTAGTTGCCGGTTGATGCGCTATCGCTAAGTTTTGCTTTTGAGATACTTGCTGCTTTTCCTGCTTTCCCTTTAATATTCCTTGAGTTTCTGCATCCGGTTTTATCCATACTCTACCTGCTTCACCATCCATTCCTAATAATGTTCCATTAGCAACTTGTAATATTTCTGATGGAACACCCACAACCGCAGGAATACCCAAGGAGCGCGCTAAAATTGCGCTGTGGGAAGTCGCACTACCATCAGTAATACAAATTCCTAATACTTTCTTTGGATCTAATTGAGCGGTATCGGAAGGAGTTATGTCACTAGCGATTATAATTACTGGTTCTTTAATATCTACAATTGTTGCAGGAATTCCACTCAGTATTCGTAATACTCTTTGTTTAATATCATTTATATCGTTAACTCTTTCGAGTAAATAAGAATCTTCTAACTGACGATAATTATCGGCGACTCGATCGATTGCAACTTGCCAAGCAATCTCAGCATTTTGGTGTTCTACAACTATATCTTGTCGAACCGTTTCTAAAATTACTGGATCTTTTAAAAATAAAATATGAGTATCAAAGATTGCGGCTTCAGCTTTGCTAACTTTAGTAAAAGTTTGTTGCTGCAAATCTTGTATTTCTTCTTGTGCTACTTCTAAAGCATTTTGAAACTTTTGCCACTCACTATTCACATTTTCTACATGGTAATTATTATTTGGATTCAAAAATGTTTTATTTAACTGTAAACAACTGGCAATCGCAATTCCCCCAGAAGCTGAAATTCCTTGTAAAAACCCTGCTTCAGCGCTTAATTGCTCGCAGCCTGTAAGGCTGGGGCTATCCTTACGAAGCCTACCTGGGTAGGCTGGATTTGGCTCATCTTCACCAAACTGACTTTCTACCAAAGCTTGTAATGCAGCCAAGGCTTCATCTGCATCTACACCACTAGCGTTAATAATTATTTCATGTCCTTGACGCACACCCAAAGTCATAATCTGATTAATGCTATCACCACGGACAAAATCACTGTCTTTAGTTATATTTTTAACTTTAATATGAGATTTAAATCCACTGACAACTGCCACAAACTTAGCAGCAGGACGGGCATGTATGCCTAAATGATTGCGGATATGAAGCTGTATTTGTTTTATATTATCTACTGAAAATTCTGGGGCTGTTTGTTGAGGGAACTGGGATTGAATTGTACCCATCAACCCAACACCCAACTGACTTGCTTTAGCAGCCATTGCACCCTTTGCTTGGGCTATAACTTGTTGAATATCAGCACCAGATGCAGCCGTAACAGTTGCCGCGATCGCACCTTCTACCAGTGGAGCTTCACACAAATATATATTATGTTGTTGTTCCGAAGGGAGAAACTCTAAGGCCATTTCCGCACTCATTAAAGCGCTTCCCAAATCCATGAGAATCAGTACGCCAGAATCGCTGTAAACAGATTCAATTGCTGACATTACCTGCATGGTATCAGTACCAATCGGATTTTCTGGATCGTCGATTCCAGCAGCAACAGCTATAGTAACTTGTCCTTGAGCCATTTGTTCGGCAAGCTCTTTGACACCGAGTGCTAACTGCTTGCTGTGGGAAACAATAACAATTCCAACCATTTTGATATTAAGTTTGGTTCATTAATTATTATGTAATTGTAAATGGGTAATTTTTTCTTATGAATGATGAATTTTTAATTTTTAACAATAGCTATTAGGCTGTTAACTTTACTTATCATTAACCATTTTTTTGAGCTTTGATGCATTATGCTTTTATACTAACGCAACGGAAATAAAGTAGGCGGGAAGTTTTGGGTAACACCAGATTTTGATCGTCATGATTTGATATCAAGTCCGGATAATTAATTATTATTCCATAATCTATGCAAAAAACTAAAAATCCTCTTTCCCCGTTGCTCCCTGCCCTTGTTATTACAAGTGTTTAAGCGGACATGATTTGAGGGGTAACTCAATAATAAACTCTGTTCCTTCTCCCGGAGTAGAAACACAGTTTAATTTACCCCCATGTTTTTCAACCACAATCGAATAGCTACTTGATAATCCCAAACCCGTACCGCTACCAATGGGTTTTGTGGTAAAAAATGGGTCGAATATTTTATTTAAAATAGACTGATTTATACCAACACCGTTATCAGCAATACTAATTAATACGTGACATTCATCTTTGAGTGAAGTATTAATTGTAATCAGAGGTTTTTTCTCCTGTTTATGACGTAAAGCATCAATCGCATTACCGATGATATTCATAAATACTTGGTTTAACTCAGAAGCATAACAGTTAACTTGTGGAAGTTTACTGTATTTTTTAATTACTTTAATTTCTGAATATTTTCCATTTAAATCCAGTTGATGCTGCAAAATTAACAGAGTGCTATCAATTCCTTCATGAATATCCACAGCTTTGAATTCGGCTTCATCCAAGCGAGAAAAATTCCGTAATGACAAAACAATTTCACGAATACGCTCCGCACCTGTTTGCATGGAATCAAGTAGGTTTGGTAAGTCTTCAATTAAATAATCAAGTTCTATATCTTCAATTTTTTCTTCAATTTCTGGTAGAGGTTGAGGATACAGTTGTTGATATAAATTAATTAATTCAATTAAATCCAAAGTATAATCATTTGCTGGGGTAAGATTACCGTAAATAAAACTAATCGGATTATTTATTTCGTGTGCTATTCCAGCTACAAGTTGCCCTAGACTAGACATTTTTTCGGATTGAATTAATTGGGCTTGAGTGCGTTGTAATTCTTGCAAAGCTGATTCAAGTTGAGTTGCTTTTCGCGTTACTTCAAGAGTTCGTTTTTGAACTTTTTCTTCTAATGTATGAGAATATGTTTCTAATTTGTTATATAGTTGAGAATTTTCTAAAGAAATGGCTGCTTGGGTGATGAGTAAATTAAGAATTTCTAAATGATTTTGTGTGAATGCACCAATGCTCAATCTATTTTCAAGATATAGCAAGCCGATTAATTTACCTAGATCTAAAATCGGCATACACAACAAACTTTTAGGTTGTTTTTCTAGTAAATATGAATCAGCGATAAAATCATTTTTTGTAGTAGCATCATCTAATAAAACTGTTTGTAAAGTGCGTTTAACATAGTTAACTATGGTAATGGGAATCTCTTGAGAATCTTCACATGGTGTTTTGAGTAATGTCACTCCTGTGTTTATATCAGCTAAAGCTTCAAGTATTAGATTTTCTTTTCTAAATAATAGTAAAGCCACTTTTTTCGCTCCAGCATTTTCCATTACCACTTGCATTAACTGAGAAATTAATTGTTCTAATTTAATTTTGCTTGATAAGGCTTGTGATGCTTTCAAAATACTAGCAAAATCTAGAGCTTGAGAAATATTATTGCGACTGGAACTGATTGTTTGAATGGTTGAATTGAGAACGTTTTGAAAATCGTTGTTTTGGTTTTGTAAAATTGGTGTCAGTAATTGGGGATAGCGTTGTTCTAAATCATCAGTTTTGGCTTTAGCTCCCCACCGAGCATAGCAATAATAGGCTTCTTGCATATGTACGGCTGCAAATTTTTCTTTACCCCAATCTAAGTAAAATTTAGCTGCAAGTTCGTTTGCAAGGGCTTCTTCTTGAATAAACTCATTTTCTTTGGCTCCAGATATAGCCTTTTCGTATAATTCGATTGCTTCTAATTTCTGTCCTAAAACTCGTGCTTTTTCAGCTTCTACTAAATCAACTTTATGTTGATAATTCATTGGAGCATAATTTGCCCATTGTTGTTGTAATTCTGATTGATTTTCTTCCAGTATTTGGAGTAAATAATGATTCTCATTTGACTGCAAATTCCAATTTGCTAAGAAAGTTAGAGATTCATAGAAATAAAACACTGGCTTGATTATCATTCCAGTGGTAGCAATTGCATACTTTCTTGCTTCTATCGAATTATTGATAGATTTCTCAAAATCTCCAAACAAGTAACAAAGGATGACTTTATTTAAATAGAAGACAAATAATCCTAATAAGTCATTACCTTCTATTAGTAAAGGTAATAATTCTGAATCTTTCACAGCTTTTCCAGATAAATTACTCGGATTATCGCTTCCCAGTAAATTTAAAGTTGACTGCCAATAAATTCGACAGTAATTAGCTGTTGTTAATTGGTTTAATTGTTGCAAACTCTTATAGTAAGCTCGAGTTTCCTGCTCCAAATTAGTTAGATTTTCACCACACAATAAGGAAGAAAGACAATATAAATGAGCACCGTATCCAACAAATTCTAAACTACCGAATTCCAGACCAACCCTATAAGTTTGTTGCATCAACGGTAATGTTTCTCTTATGTGGGACTTACGGTGTAAAGTGAAACATGCTACTGTACCCAGAATATTTGATTTGATAGCTTTGGCATTAAATTTGTCAACTAATTCCACTGCTAGCTGACCAAACTGAAATCCTGTATCTACATCTAGCTGTATATTACAAGCTATATTGCCGTATAAAACATAGGGATAAAGTGAAGCGACATTGTTACCATACTCAATTGAAAGCTTGATCGACAAAGCAACCAATAAAGGAAGTAAAGCTGAACCCGCAATGTAAGCAGTTGGTGTAATGCTACAAGCAATATTAACGATCGCAATTTTTTCAGCATCGGTCATTATGGGTAAATCAACCAAGTCTTCGATTTTCCGGCTCCCAATCAATCGTTCAATTTCCGCGAATTCTTGTTGAATATCATTTTCGGTGGGGTTTTCAGGAAAAGTAACGCCCAATTTTTGCAAAAAATAACGCGCTATAGTAATTGCTTGGCCAAGCTTATTCTGGGAAAACTTTGCTTGAATTCTAATTCGATAAACGTTGACTTGTTCTACTAAAGAGTTTGCTTTGAGGATGACGGTTTCCACAAATTTTTCCATCGCTTCAAAGTCACCGCATAGAGAAGCTAATTCAGCCAATTCATTGTGGAAGGCTAAACTCATTTCGTATTCTCTTTCCCAATTATTTTCTCCTAGCAAAGATAATCCGATGTTCCCATATTCTCTTCCAGCTTGATATGCGGTAGCACTTTTGGCTTTACAACAAGCAATAAGATTGAGTTGGGCTAATTCATTTCGTTTGCATTGTTTATTAATTAAAGCAATTCCATAATTTAATTGATTAACTAGCTCAAAAATTCTATCTTCTCTAGTTTCTGGAGGAATTTTTTCTAGTAGTAGTTGTCCTATATGGTAATGAGTTACTTGTCTTTGCTCTTGGGGGATCAAAGAATAAGCAGCTTGTTGAATTCTGTCATGTAAAAATTTATAATTTACAACCTGTTCTCGAAGTAATTTATTTTGCTTTTTTTCAGGTTCGAGATAAAACTTATAAACTTGACTAGTAGGCAAAATAAAACCGGATTCTAAAGCTTTCCATAGATTTTCGGCTGTTTCATTTTCAGAGTTTTGACAAACTATTGCCAGTGTTTTCAAATCAAATTGATTGCCAATACAAGCCGCTAATTTTAAAATATTCTGCGTTAATTCTGGTAACTTTTGTAGTTGTAATGCCATAAATTCAACTACATTATCAGTGAGTGAAGTAGCTCTGACCTGACTAATATCGCATATCCACAAACCCCTATCAAAATCAAATTCAATTAAACTATCTTCATGGAGCGCTCTCAAAAATTGCGTGCTAAAAAATGGATTACCCTTAGTCTTTTGATATATAATTTGCGTTAACGGTAGTGCTATTTCAAGGGAACAATGAAGAGTATCGGCAACTAGTTGATTCAGACTTTCTTCCTTTAAGGGTGCTAATGTAATCGTGTTAATTATTGCTTCTGTTTTAGCAATTTCTGATAAAGTCAACATCAAAGAATGAGCGGGAAATACCTCATTATCTCGGTAAGCACCAATTAATAATAAATAGCCATTTTCCGAGTCGCTCATCAGCAACTTTATCAAATTCAAAGAAGCAGAATCAGCCCACTGTAAATCATCTAAGAAAATAACTAAAGGATGTTCTTTCTTCGTAAATAATTTAAGAAAATTTTGAAATAATAGATTGAATCTATTTTGTGCAGCACTACCCGATAATTCTGGAACTGATGGTTGTTTTCCAATAATTTTTTCTAATTCAGGAATAACATTAATAATGACTTGTGCGTTATCTCCTAAAGCCTTTAATATGTTATGTTTCCAGATTGACAATTGAGCATCGGAATCGCTCAGTAATTGTTCGATTAAACCCCTAAAAGCTTGTACAAAAGCATCTAAAGGAATATTACGATTAAACTGATCGAACTTACCTTTAATAAAATAACCACGCTGTTTAACAATGGGTTTATGAATTTCGTTGATTACAGCAGTTTTACCAATACCAGAAAAACCAGCTACCAATATTAATTCAGCTTTAGATTTTCTGGTAATTGGTGAATCGGAAACTCTGTTAAAGGCTGCTAATAATTCTTCAACTTCAGTTGCTCTTCCATAAAGCTTTTCGGGAATAATAAATCTGTCGCAAATATCTCTTTGAGCAATTTCAAAATTATCAATGTAACCACTATCTTTTAATTGGTAAAGACATTTGTCTAAATCGTACTTTAATCCTAAAGTACTTTGATATCTATCTTCGGCATTCTTCGCCATCAATTTCACAACTATATCTGATAAAACTTGAGGAATTTCTAGTTCCCTCTCCTTACCAAGGAGAGGGTTAGGGTGAGGTTTTTTACCAAGGAGAGGGTTAGGGTGAGGTTTTTTATCAAGGAGAGAATTAAGATGAAGCTTTCTCAATGTTGGAGGCTTTTTGGCAATATGATAATGTATCAACTCCATTGCATCATCGGAATTAAACGGTATTTCTCCCGTTAGTAATTCATAAAAAGTAACACCCAAAGAATAAAAATCACTGCGGTAATCAACGCCGCGATTCATCCTTCCGGTTTGCTCGGGTGAGATATAAGCGAGCGTGCCTTCTAAACTGTTAGGATTTTTGATTTCTTGGGCTTCCTTGGGTAATAATGAAGCGATACTAAAATCAATTAATTTAACTTGCTTTGTTTCTGGGTTAATTAATATATTGGCTGGTTTAATATCTTTATGAATTATTCTATATCTCCCTAAAATATCTAGTGCTTCGCAGAGGGTAATTGCTATTTGTAGAAATTCTTCGAGAGATGTTATATCTAAATTTTTAAAATACTTTTTCAGAGAAATTCCCCCCATATCTTCCATTACCAATGCGTAGCCATTTTGATATGCTTCAAGGCTATAATTTTTAATAATTATGGGAGAATTTATATTTTGAGTGATGGTATATTGATTGCGAAATTGCAAAAGTTCGTTAAAATCCGGATAAGGATTTTTAAGTAGTTTAATAACTACAGGTTTCTGGTCTTTTTCTCGAACAGCACGATATATAATGGTTCTCAAACCATTATAGATTTCTTCTAAGATTTGATATCCCACAATATTAACCATACTGCTAAATCCTTGACACTTGTAGATTTAGTATTCCCAAATTATCGGGAAAAATTATGGTTTATGTAAAATTTTTGATATTTTCAACTATCATTTAAACTTTCATACAAACTTTTCAACATTAAGTATACAGAAGTCGCACCTGGATCTTGATGTCCTGAACTTCTTTCTCCAAGGTAGCTAGCCCTTCCTTTTTTCGCAATCATTGGTATAGTTTCTTTCATTCCTTGCTCTGCCGCTGCAACAGCTTTTTCTATTGCATTTTTAATATCAATTCCATCATTTATAGCTTCCTCAAAAGCGGCGATCGCAGGATGTAAAGCATCCAACATTGTTTTATCGCCTAATTGTGCTTTTCCACGTCCAATTATTCCATCTAAACCTGTGTTTAGTAATTCGAGTATATTTTCTCCATCAAGCTCTTGCTTACCAGTTACAGTTGCACTTGCTCGTAAAAAGAAAGTGCCATAAAGTGGGCCACTTGCACCACCTATACTAGAAATTAGAGTCATACTAACAGTTTTTAAAATAGTACCAATATCTCGATCGGTAACTGCTGGTAATTGTTCTATAACTTTTTTAAAACCACGTTCCATATTAATACCGTGATCGGCATCTCCGATCGCAGCATCTAATTCTGTTAAATAATCTTTATTTTCTTCGATGGTATTGGCGAAGTTTTGTAACCAGTTGATGATTGTTTGTTTTTGCATTATTGATTAAAGCAAAGATTATACTAATACGATTGCTTCCCTACACTGCGTTCCGGTCGCAATGACAACTTCTGATTACGTATGACACGCAGCTGAGTCCTGACTATAATAAACCAAAACAGAAACAAATGGAATTCGGCTATGCATTCAATTTATCGCATAAACACCAAACAGTTGGATAGTAGCTTTATTGATGCACTAAAAGTGAATTACCCAGATAAAGAAATTGAAAGAATTGTATACGAAGTTGACGAAACTGCTTATCTATTATCTTCTGAAGCAAATAAGAAACACTTCTTAAAAGCTGTAGAAAATATTCAAAATAAATCTAATATTGTTGGAGTAGATATAGAAAATCTTGAATTGATCTAACTTCTTGCACCATTCGCAACAAACTCAAATAATTGATTGTTGATAGTTGATATTTGATAGTTGATATTTGTTTATTAACCACCAACAACTAACCCCATTTCAAAGCAGCAGTCATCACCGGAGCATCCCAAAGTCGAATCATCTCATCATCAACTTTGAGCAAAGTAATCGAACAACCCTGCATTTCCAAGGAAGTCATATAAGAGCCAATTAAATTACGAACAATTTTCAATCCTCTCGCTTCACAAACTTCTACTAACTTCCGATAAACAATATACAACTCGCTTAAGGGAGTACCACCCATCCCATTAACAAAAGCCAAAACATTACTACCACTTGCCAAAGGTGAATCTGTCAATTCCACATCTACCCAATCATCTTGCTCTTCATTCCATAGTCGCATCGTGCGGGTATATGCTGGATCTTCAATAATCCCTAGCGCTAGAGTTTCTGCAATATCATCCGCTGGTACAATTGACATGCGTTCCCTTCCTGGTTCACCATGAATACCGCAACCCATTTCAATTTGGCGATCGCTAATTTCAAAAGTTGGCGAACCTTTTGCAGGTAAGGTACAGGAAGTCAACGCCACACCCATACTTCTGCCATAACTATTAACCTTAGTGCATAAATCAGCAACCTGTTGTAAATCGTAACCTTGTTCTGCTGCTGCACCACAGATTTTTTCAGCTAATACCGTAGTTCCCACACCGCGACGGCCTTGAGTATATAAACTATCTTTAACAGCGACATCATCATCAATTAAAATATTTAAAACCCGTATTCCTTGACTGCGGACTAACTCCGCAGCCATTTCAAAATTCATCACATCGCCGCTGTAATTTTTGACGATATTTAAAATACCAGCACCACCATCAACTTGCTTCGCAGCAGCTAACATTTGATCAGGAGTAGGAGAAGTGAAAACCTCCCCAGGGCAAGCAGCATCAAGCATTCCCATTCCTACAAAACCAGCATGCATTGGTTCGTGCCCGCTGCCACCACCAGAAATAATTGCTACTTTGTTCTTTACGGGTGCATCAGCGCGATATACAAAAGTGGGTGTAAAACTTACCTTAATTAAATCGGGATGAGCTACAGCCATACCTTCTAAACTTTCCCGCACAAAGTTATCAGGTTGATTAATTAATTTTTTCATAATCGTCTCCAGGGGCTGTGGTGTTTTCTTAAGATTATTGTTATTGGTGGGTTATATGTATTAAGATTATACGTTTGAATCGAATATAGTCGTGCATCTAACACACTCTACAAGAATTTTATTCCGCTCTTACTCCCCTTCTTCCCCCTCTTCCCTATCGCGGGATAAGAATAAGCTGCTACGCATCTAAGTTGTATATTATTCTATTTGATAATGATGCCTCAAACTGTCTTTACTTTTGAATGCCGGACTTTTGACAAGAGTATTGTGCATTAAAAATGCACAACAGCTTAGTAGTTAGTCGATAGTTGTTCAACTAACAACCAACAACTAACCACTAACCCTAACCAAAATTCACGTTAACAATTATGTCGTTAAAGTCGTTATCCGAATTTTCAATTAAATCCTCGAATGCGAAAATATTATCTCCGAGCATTCTTACATGATCTAATTGGTTCGGATTAGCATCAGTATATGGGAATAAAACTACAGGATCGTTGTCAGGATCGTTATCTAAGAGTTCATCGACAGTACCATCAACAATAACCATTGGCGCAAATAGCGATCCTGCTTCAAATTCACCTGTAAATTCCGCTGTATTTTCGTTGGCAACTGTGAGGTTGATACCATCAACACGGTTTGCGATCGCAGCAGTAGTATAATCTGAGTCTCCGGGAAGTACATCTGCTACGCCGTCGTTATTGGTGTCGATACCGCCGTCAGCGTCTGCGATTCTATAGAAAACAACTTCGTTATCATTGTCAGCTTCGCGGTTAACTGTAAATGTTGCCGTTTGTCTGGTAGTTACACTTCTCAAGTCGATAACTTCACCTTGTTCCTGATTTTGCAAGTCGGTACCTATGGCTATGGTGGCTTGGTTATCCAATTGCATTTGTATGCTTATGTCGTCGCCGTCTCCAGCATCTTCGGAGAAACCCAAATCAAAGTTACTATCACCGATATCAGATACTTCCAAGGATTCTGACAAACGTACTTGTGATGAATCAATCGAACCTTTACGCACACCATCTAGGGTACCGTCTTCAACCATTAAGAAGCGGAAATTTTCGCTGTCATTTAGTTCAATTGTTCGACTAGGATTACTTGTAAAGCCTTGAGGGGGATTTGGTAAAGCGGAGAAAACGGTACTAGAATTTTGTAAAGCTACTTCTATGTAGTTGGAATCATCGGGACTAACTCCGTTAATTGTTCCTAGTTCGTTATCTACTTTAAATAAAGCGATTTCGTTTACAGAGCCACCTTCACTCCTTTGGAGTATAAATCTGATTTTTGCTGTATCACCATCTAGTGTAAATGTTTTATCGCTTTTTGATATTTTAGTGGCTGCCCTTCTAACAACTCCACCGCCAGAATTTTCTTCGCCACCAGAATTTTCTCCACCACCGGAATTTTCTCCGCCGCCAGAATTTTCTTCGCCACCAGAATTTTCTCCACCACCAGAATTTTCTTCGCCATTCGTGATTTCTTCATCATCATTGGTAATTGTAGCGATGACTGGGGAAGTTGAATCTTTAGCAATTTTGTAATCACCTCCCATCGCTTGCATTAATTTACCAACATCTTCTGCGTTTTCTTCAGTTGTTGGTTGTGCTTGAATTTCGGTTACTTCAGTTGTTTCCGGGGTTTCTTCAGTTGATTTTTCTGAGTCTTTGTTGTGTTTTGTTGCAGGTACTAAAGTTAAATTGATAGTTTCATCTAGCTCGCGAGCCGTATCATCTGTAGCGTCAATAATAATATTAGTAGTAGTTTCTCCCTCAGCAAAGGCGATCGTTCCTTCGGTAGCGGTGAAATTCTCAGCACCAGTTTGGGTATAGTCTTCCCCAAAAATAGCATCACCACCAACCATGAAATCAACCGTTAAAGGATCGGTATTTCCACCGTTGCGAGTAAAAGTATAAGTTAGCTTCTCATCACCATCTTCAGCAATACTCAATGGTGATACAGCTAGAGTTATTTCTGGCATTTCCTCGACAAGTTTGACAAGGAAAACATCCTCTTCACCTTCGTGAGTTATTTCAGTACCGTCAATTTGTGCTGTATTCTCAAAACTTCCCGTAACGTAGGTTTCGCTGTCTCCCTTAACAGTAATACCCAAACCTTCATCTGCTGAATCACTACCTAATTGTTTTGCCCATTTCACCATCCCCATTTTATCCAGCTTGGCGATAAAGACATCTTGATTATCTTCATCATCTTCTTCTGTTGTAAGGGTAGTGTCGCCGAAAGCGATCGTATCTTCAAAGCTTCCTGTCAAATAAATATTTTCTGCTTCATCAAGGGAAATACTGAAACTTTCGTCACTACTATCTCCACCAAACTTCTTAGCCCATTCAAGATTACCGTTTGGATCTAACTTGGCAACAAAACCATCCTCTGAGCCATTACTCTCTAAAGTAGTATCGCCAAAAGTCGCAGAACCTTTAAAATATCCAGTAATGTATGTATTACCTGCCTGATCTACAGTGATATCATAACCTTCGTCATCAGATGTACCACCGAAATTCTTTGCCCATTCAACCTTACCAGTCTCATCCAGTTTGGCGATGAAAATATCATCATTGCTATTAGTTGTCAGGGGGATATCATCAAAATCAGCAGTACCTTGAAATTTTCCTGTAACGTAAGTATTTCCCTCATGATCAACAGTAATACTATTAACTCGATCGGAAGATTCACCCCCGAAGTTTTTTGCCCATAAAACCTCGCCCCCTTCATCTAACTTGGCAACATAACCATTAAAAGAACCCTCACTTGTAAAGCTGTTTTCTTCACCAAAAGTGGCGGTATCTAAAAATCTCCCGGCGATATAGCTATTACCCTGCTTATCGACAGTAATACCTTCACCATAGTCACGGGAGTCACCCCCAAAGCTTTTTGCCCATTTTACTTTACCGCTGCTGTCTAATTTAGCAACAAAGATATCTTCATCATCAATGCTCCCCAGGGTAATACTAGTTTCTTCTGTTTCCTCTTCGCTGCCATCAGATTCTCCTTCGGCGACAACCATTTCTAAGTTATCTTCTTCTAAGTTATCTTCCTCCTTAAAAGACGTTGGCTTACCAAAGATAACACTACTTTGAAAGCTTCCAGTTACATAAACATTTCCAGCTTCGTCTACAGTAATATCTTTGGCTTCATCAGTATTAACACCACCGAATTGCTGAACCCATACAACTTCGCCAGTTTGATCTAATTTGGCAACGAAAGCATCACTTCTAAAACCGTTACTTTCCAGAGTAATATCATCACCAAAACTAACGCTATCTTCAAAAGTTCCCGTAATGTAGATATTACCTTCGGGATCTACATCAACCCCAAAACCTTCATCACTAGACTCTCCCCCAAAACTTTTCGCCAAATTAACCGTAACTTTTGGATTGATTGTAGTATTTGCACTCTCAGCTTGCATCGGAGTGATAGATGATATTAATTGTTTTTCCTGATTATTTTCCATAGTTTTACTTAGCACCTGATATTACTGGATCAAAAAGTTTCTAGTCTGTTGTATCCTATGCTACGTAGAATGGCAAAATTAAAATGGAGATTTAGGAGTTAGAAATTATCTTGCGTGAAGGGTTCCCATAAGAATTTTTTCTTCTAAAAAAATTCTTATGGATGCCCGTGACATGAGCTGTGAGACATTGTTAATTGATAATCGAGAACTGTTTATTGATTCCATGTCTAACCGTACATACGCGATTCTAGGAACTGGTGCATTAGGAGGATTCTACGGAGCTAAATTACAAAAAGCTGGTAATAGCGTCCATTTTTTATTGCATCGGGATTATCAACAGGTTTCTTCACATGGTTTAATAGTTGAGTCAAAAAACG
Organism: Cyanobacteria bacterium P01_D01_bin.50; assembly: GCA_039200565.1. Classification (GTDB taxonomy): domain Bacteria; phylum Cyanobacteriota; class Cyanobacteriia; order Cyanobacteriales; family Nostocaceae; genus Rivularia. The sequence continues at coordinate 22,452 of JBCCSG010000038.1, forward strand.
GTGACTTTAAGCTAGCGAAGGTAAAAGCTTATAGCGACGTTAAGAACATGCCCAAGTGTGATGTGGTGGTAATTGCACTTAAAACTACTCAAAACCATTTACTGGCAAAAATGTTACCAAATGTCCTTAAAGATGATGGTGTGGTTTTGGTATTGCAAAATGGACTTGGTATCGAAGAAGAAATTGCAGAAATTGTCGGTAACGACAAAGTAATGGGTGGGTTATGTTTTCTATGTTCCAACAAAATAGCACCGGGACATATCCGTCACCTCGACTACGGACAAATTAAATTTGGAGAATACGCCGCAAACTATAACCCGGTAGGAATTACAGATAGAATGCAGTTAATTCAAGAAGATTTTGAAAGCGCTGGGATTAAGATTGAATTAACAGAAGATTTAAGTAAAGCACGCTGGGAAAAATTAGTTTGGAATATTCCTTATAACGGACTTTCTGTAGTTCTCAATGCTACTACAGATGAATTAATGGCGGATATTCATACTCGTAAATTAGTCGAACAATTGATGTATGAAGTTGTAGCTGGTGCAAAAACTACTGAGAGAATAATCGATCAAAGCTTTGTTCAAATGATGCTTGACTATACGGTGAAAATGAAACCATACCGCACCAGCATGAAAATTGACTACGATGAAAACCGTCCCTTAGAAATTGAAGCGATTGTCGGTAATCCGCTACGGAAAGCCCAAGAGAAAGGTGTTAACTTAGTACAAATTCAATGTTTGTATCAGCAACTAAAATTTTTGGATGCTAGAAAACGATTGATCTAGAGGCCTAGCTAACAATATTATGTCTCCTTAATAAAAGCAACAACTAACTACTAACAACTAACTACTAACAATTAATGTCCAAAACAGCATACACTTTTTGATGGTAAAGCTGAGCAAGGGGGTTAATAAACGTGGCTAGATTTCTCTTCGTAACCGACTTAGATAACACTTTTGTAGGTGATGATGACGCACTTAGAGAATTAGAGCAACTGTTGAGCCGACACCGCCAAGAATATGGCACTAAAATTGTATATGCTACAGGGCGATCGCCAGTTCTATATGAAGAACTTAGAAAGGAAAAAAATCTTATGGATCCAGATGCTTTAGTCTTATCCGTAGGAACGGAAATATACTTAGACAAAAGCGATACTCCTGATTCTGGTTGGTCAGAAAAACTTTCTCAAGGATGGGACCGAGAAGTGGTATTATCTAAAACTGCTGAATTTTCGGAGTTAAATCCACAACCAGACACAGAACAAGGTCAATTTAAGGTAAGCTTTTTCCTTGAACAATCTGTAGCAACGGGAGTTTTACCGCAATTAGAATCTATGTTGCATGCCTGTGGTTTAGATGTCAAATTAATCTACAGCAGTGGTATTGACCTTGACATTGTACCCAGTCGCAGCGATAAAGGTCAGGCAATGCAATTTCTCCGCCAAAAGTGGAATTTTGTAGCAGAAAGAACGGTAGCTTGCGGTGATTCGGGCAATGACATTGCTTTATTTGCTGTTGGGGAAGAACGAGGTATCCTTGTAGGAAACGCTCGTCAAGAATTACTCCAATGGCATAATGAAAATCCTGCTAAGCACCGTTACCTGGCGAAAAATGTATGTGCCCTTGGAATTATTGAAGGCTTAAAATACTTTGGTTTCTTATGATTAGTTATCTCAAAGGAATCGTTGCTGGTACCCAGAAAAATAACGCTCGTCATATTCTTACTTTAGAAGTGAACGGTATCGGGTACGATTTACAAATCCCCGCACGATTAGTGCAGCAATTACCGGAATCCGGGGGTGAAGTACAAGTCTTTACCCATTATCAAGTCCGAGATGAGATACCATTACTTTACGGTTTTAATACGCCAGCAGAACGAGATCTATTTCGTTTTTTAATCGGCGTTAGCGGGATTGGTAGCGCTTTAGCTATTGCTTTGTTGGATACTTTGGAACTACCCGAGTTAGTCCAGTCGATTATTGCTGCTAATATTCAATTGTTAATTCAAACTCCCGGTGTGGGTAAGAAAACCGCCGAACGAATTTGTTTGGAACTGAAAAACAAGTTGATTGATTGGCGTAAGAATGCTGGTTTCTTCGTCGCCACAGGTGGTCCCGCACCAGGTATTCTAGAGGAAGTACAAATGACTTTACTAGCTTTGGGCTATACAGCACAAGAAGTCAGTTATGCTTTACATGTCGTCGGTGAAGACATTGGATTACCCAAAGATGCTTTTGTCGAGGATTGGATCAAACAAGCGATCGCACATCTGAGTAGCAGTGAATCAGTGAACAGTTAACACTTAGAAGTTAGTGATTGTTAACTAACAACTATCAACTATCAACTAACAACTAACAACCATCAACTTATATGCACCCTTATGCTTGGCTAGAGCAATCTTTAACAACTATTCACCGTGCTGATTGGTATCGTTCGGTACAGTCTATTCACGGTAGTAGTGGTGCTACGGTGATGTTGTCGGGAAGTGAGGTAATTAATTTTGCTAGCAATGATTATCTCGGTTTGGCGGGGGATAAGCGTTTAATTCAGGTTGCAACTACTGCTATTCAAAATTTTGGAACTGGTAGTACTGGTTCTAGATTACTCAGCGGACATAGAGAATTACACGCTGATTTAGAAATGGCGATCGCGTCTCTAAAACAAACAGAAGATGCTTTAGTTTTTAGTTCGGGATATTTAGCAAATTTGGGTGCAATTACTGCTGTAGTTGGTAAACGCGATGTCATTTTATCTGATGAGTACAATCATTCAAGTTTAAAGAGTGGGGCAATTCTTAGTGGTGCTGAGGTTATTGAGTATCCCCATGGCGATGTTACTGTTTTAAAAAGTAAGTTACAAGAATTGCGGCACAATTATCGACGCTGTTTGATAATTACTGATAGTGTTTTTAGCATGGATGGTGATTTGTGCCCAATACCTGCACTATTGGATATTGCTGACGAATTTAGCTGTATGTTGTTGGTAGATGAAGCTCATGCTACTGGGGTATTAGGAGAAACCGGTGCTGGTTGTGTAGAATATTTCGGTTGTACGAATAGACAGTTAATTCAAGTCGGAACTTTGAGTAAAGCTTTGGGTAGCTTGGGTGGTTATGTCGCCGGAAGTCAGAATTTAATCGACTTTTTACGAAATCGTGCTCCCACTTGGATTTACACTACTGCACTTTCACCTGGTGACACGGCTGCCGCTTTGGAAGCAATTAAGATAGTTAAAGAAGAACCCACTCGCCGCAGTCAATTGTGGAAAAATATAAATTATTTGAAAGATTTAATGCTTTCTCTGAAGCCAAACTTGAAAATATTACCTTCAGAATCAGCGATTATTTGTTTTCAAGTAGCTAGTGCAGCAGAAGCGTTAAAAATAGGAAAGTATCTCAAAACCTCGGGAATTTTTGCTCCGGCAATTCGCCCTCCTACAGTTCCCACAAGTAGGATTCGTATTTCCCTGATGGCTACTCACGAAGCAAGTCATATTGAGAAATTGGTAGAAGTGTTAAAAAATTTTAAGTAAACAATCCTCCACATCTAGTATTTTTGATTCCTTACAAGGAGTAATGAGTAATAGCATTTTACGTTCGACTATATAATAAGTAATTAGCCGGGCTTGATATTACCTCTCCAATTTTGATCTCAACCGCAAGTACTACATAAATTGAATACAGCCTTATTGCTTCATCTTTGCAATGGAGATGTTTTTCTGTTTGTTTTCTTGTACATGCTCTGGTATTCCAAATATATACTAATTTAAATGTATTTTATATTACTAGCTTAGATAGTTGACCGCTGAGCATTGGTTATTGCATAAAAGTAGTAGATGGAACTTGTTTAAAAGGAACAGATCATAGACTAAAAGCAATCAGAAATATGGCGGCATCCGCGCTACCAGGAAAAGCAATAGTGGTACTTGACCAAAATTCAAAACTAGTCACAGATATTGTTCTAATTGAAGATAGTCATGCACAGGAGCGCTCTGAGTTTGATTCGGTATTAAAAAAAGTTTTGGCACAAGATTTATGGTGTGGAGACAGAAATTTTTGTACATTAAAGTTTTTGTTTACGATTCACGAGAAAAAAGCATTCTTCGTAATCAGGCAACATAGAGGGATGGGATTTAAATAACTAGAAGAATTAAAACCATTAGGTTCAACAGAAACAGGAGAATTATTTGAACAAAAGATAGAAATTTTTCACGAAGGAGAAAGTTTAATATTAAGACGAATTTTATTAAAGTTATTTCAACGCGAGATAAAGAATGGGAAATAGCAGTATTCAGCAATCTGCCGGAAGCTGTAACAGCAGCAAAGATAGCTGAAATATATCGTAACAGATGGTAGGGAAAGCTTATTTCAAACAGTAACTAAAAATTTTAATGGAGAAATTAAAACTTTAGCTTACCCAAAAGCTGCTTCCTCTTACAAACTTGGGCGGGACGGAAACCGACACCGCCCAGTTTGCGCTATTTTCATTTTCAATGGCATTAGTTGCTTACAATGTACTTACAACTTTGAGAGCCGCTGGGTGTACATGGAGTAGAAAAAATTGAAGAAGGCTTATCTAATTTTTATTTAGTTGATGAAATTCAAGGCACATATAAAGGAATGATGATTGCAATTCCTATTTATGAATGGGAGATATTCCAAACTTTTTCAAAATATGAAATAGTACAACTTCTAAAACAATTATCAACTGGTGTTAATCTCAAACAGTTTTTAAAAGCAACTAGAGGAGCGAAAAAACCGAAACTTCCAATAATTTATGATAGTAAAAAAGGTCATATTTCAACGAAGCGACTTTTACAAAATTACAATCATTCGTAAAAAATACAATTAATTGCGATTAAAAAACTGGTTTACTTAGTATAAAAATTGGTATAACTCGATATATTTTATTGTCTATTTATTTTAGCTTCTTCTAATTTAGGATTACATCAATAAATTCATATATAATTTTCTGCTCAGACAGATTAATTATCAATAACTACAAAATTTGTATAAACCCCAAAAGCAGAACAAATAAGCACGCTTATATGGACTCATAGATAATAATATTAGTGGTGATTTGTTGTTTTTGGGGTTCCCCCGAGTTAGGATAGGTTTTCCGAGTATTCTGGGAAAACAGATTACTTCTTCCGCTCAAAAGATTATCTCTGATGTAATCATTCATACTATATTTTCGGTTTTCTTATAGCGGCAAGGAAGTAAATTACTCTAAACAGAAGATATAGTTCTTTTGTTCGCATTGAAAGTGCTGGTGGTTAAGCCTAATGCTCGCTGATAACATATATGGGAAGATTGAGGCAATCCCAATGGTGTGGCAGCGTCCAGATGGTAGACAGGCTAATGAACTTCGTCCTGTAATATTTGTAAAAGATTTTACAAAATATGCAGATGGTTCGGTTCTGGCAAAGTGTGGTGAAACTCAGGTACTTTGTACTGTTAGCGTTAGCGAACGGGTTCCGAGATTTCTTGTAGATAGCGGTAAAGGTTGGTTAACTGCTGAGTATCGAATGTTGCCCGGAGCAACCCAGCAGCGGCACGAACGAGAAACCATGAAATTATCTGGAAGAACTCAAGAAATTCAGCGTTTGATAGGACGCAGTTTGCGGGCAGCAATAGATTTTGAGGCCTTGGGGGAACGTACATTAACAGTAGATGCAGACGTACTGCAAGCCGACGCTGGAACTCGTACAACAGCAATCACCGGTGGATTTGTCGCATTGGCGATCGCTATTTCCAAGTTGATGAATGAAGGTGTTTTAGAACGTTCGCCAATAATCGGACAAATCGCCGCAGTTTCTGTAGGCTTATTAGAAGAGCAAGCATTTTTAGATTTAAACTATCCCGAAGACTTAGCTGCGACAGTGGATTTCAACGTAGTGATGAATCAAAATCAAGGAATCATCGAAGTTCAAGGAACTGCAGAAGAAGGTAGTTTTAGCCGTAACCAGCTTAACCAATTACTAGATTGTGCCGAAAAAGGAATCAATCAATTATTAGCAGCGCAAAGAGAAGCTATCCCGCAGTGGGAGGAGATATTTGTCGGTAAATAGGTAAGGAGTAAGGATTAATCCAAAATATAGCGGATTTCGGTTGAATAGAATACAACAGGTAACTACCCCCGCCCTCGGGGCAACCCTCTCCAAAGTATCGGAGAGGGGTGCCCGGAGTTAAGCGTCTGTATTGCACTCAAGTGAAATCCGCTATAGTATCGAACTTAACAGCCCTAACTCCTAACTTCCTCATTTCCCCAATTTTTTTCCAGATATTAAAAGTTTCACAAAGTAAAAAGCAGAATGCCGATATCAGCGCTATGGTTATGCCAGAAGTGACCAAGGTTGTAAAGTAAAGCTCATGAACAAAAAAGTTGAAATATTACCGGATAAGAAAGCGTTGGTGGAACGGGCACTTTGCCTAATTTTGTTAAAAATAGAAACTGCTATTCAACAACGCGGACGTTTCACTATAGCCTTGTCCGGTGGTAGCACTCCCAAACCCTTGTATGAAGCATTGGGTAAACAACAGTTACCTTGGGATAAAATTCATGTATTATGGGGTGACGAACGTTATGTTGCACCAGATCATCCCGATAGCAATCAATTAATGGCGCGTAATGCTTGGTTGGATAAAGTTAATATCCCAGCCGAAAATATCCACCCTATGCCTACCGATTCAGCAGAACCCGCTCAAGCTGCGGCACAGTACGAACAAGAATTACATAAATTATTTAATTCCAAGCCAGGAGAATTTCCCGCTGTTGACGTTATTTTGCTGGGAATGGGTGATGATGCTCATACTGCGTCTTTGTTTCCCAACACAGAGGCATTGAAAGTTACCGATAAGCTGGTTACAGTAGGCAACAAAGATAGTTCTGTACGTCTTACTTTTACTTATCCATTTATTAACGCGGCTGAGTGCGTCATATTTTTGGTTGCTGGTGAAAATAAAAGGCCAGCCTTAGATCAAGTTTTCGATCAAAAAGATTCAACAGCATCTGACATGACTTACCCTTCTCGTTTAATTAAACCCCAAAAAGAACTTTTGTGGCTTCTAGATGAGGCTGCTGGTGCGGAACTCAAAATTTAACAGTGAAATAGTAAGTAATTGTTAAAATCAAAAGCGACAGATGCTCGTCTGCTTGCCCGCACTATTTTATGATGAACTTGAAAAAAGGTTTAATTTCATGATTGTTTGCCCTAACTGCAATCATCCCAACCCAGATGGCGCTGTCCAATGCGAAGCTTGCTATACCCCGCTACCGGCAACTACTAGCTGTCCGAGCTGCGGAGCAACCGTGCAAGCAGATGCATCTTTTTGCGGACAGTGTGGTTATAATTTACGCGCAGCTAATCCTGGAGTACCACCAACCGTTGCTCCCGAAATTCCAGCAGAACTAACGCCTGTGGGCAATCTGCCAGATGAAAGCAGCATCCCAGAACCTTCCTCCTTACCACCAACAGCGGTAGCAACTCCCCAAGGATTAGAAACACCGTCTATGGAAAATAGTTCTCCAGCAAATATGCCCTCCGAACCCGAAAGCGGAGAACAAAAAATTGTTACTCCACCTCCAGCAGTGACACCACCCCCCATTAATATTGCTGAACCTGCACCTGCAATAGAATCCGAAGAAGAAGAAGCATCCTTTCTTGAGGGATTACCAGATTTAACAATTGAACCTGCATCTCCACCCGAGCCTGCACCTGCATCTACAGGAAATCCAACTTCATCTAGGACTCAATTACAGCAGGTAAGCGCTCGCTTAGTTCATGTTAAAACCGACACACAAATCGAACTACCGCAAAATCTTTCTGTAATTCATATTGGCAAACCAAACGATCGCGTTCCCCCCGATATTGATATTTCCGGATTTGAAAACTCAGAAGTCGTTTCGCGAATGCATTCTGATATTCGAGTAGAAGGAGATGCTTACTATATCGAGGATGTAGGAAGTTCCAACGGTACCTACGTTAATGGAATGTCACTGCTACCTGGAAATCGTCACCGCTTACGCCCTGGCGATCGCATTTCCATGGGTAAAGGAGATTTGGTCAGTTTCTTGTTCCAAATTTCTTAATTTATTAGTAGTATTTAATGCTATTTAAAATGTAATTTCACTTACTTGTATCTTGAATTATTTCTCGATTTACCTGCTGTGGAATTAGAGAAAAATCAAAAATTAAAAGTGATATTGCCTCATTCTAGGAAAGAGTAAAATGTAACCCCTCTCTAGAAATCAAGAGAGGGGTTAAATTTTTGAGCAAGTACTCCAGGTGAAGACAGGGAGGGGGAGAAGGTTAAGAGGGGGAGAAAAAATATCATTATTAGTGACTCAGGGATAAGTATCGCTTAACCAAAAACCAGGTTATACACGATTAGAATAGGAATTAATGCAAGTAGGTTTGTATTCATAAATTACATAAAAAATAATTCAGGTAAGAGTTTAACAGGAGTATTATTCGTTTTATTATTTGCGATGAAAGTCGCTTTTAGTTTATTTGACGTTTTGTCGGTGAACCAAGAATCCCCTGCATTCTATGCCTGGGGAGTATCAAATTTTTATATTAGGAACCCCATGTCAGATTCAAAGTTATTCAACGAAGCTCTAGACGCACTATATAAAGCTGCGAAGGCGTCTGCCAATTTTGTCGAGGTAGCGTTAACTTCGGAAGATATTGATTTCAACCCACGATTAAAAGAGCGTTTAAAAGTTGCTCTAGAGGTATTGAAAATTACATGGTCTCATGAAGACGAAGAAGATGAAGACTACCTTGACGACGAAGACGACGACGAATTACCCTACATACCAAATAACAATTAGAGTGCAGCTAAACCGACACCGTTTTGGTGTATTGCGAAGTGACTCAGGGATAAGTATCGCTTCACCAAAAACCGCGTAATACACGATTAGAGCAGTGATTGATACAAGTTACTGCTTAATTTTTATTTTCATCTTTATTTGAGTCAATCAAAGAAGAAACAACCGAATTTTTTCTCAAAACTAGTACCGCTGGGCGTTTATCAAATGACCTTGATTTTTTTTTACTTTGATAAATTCATGGTGTGAGATCATCTTCGGCGAGCGTGCTTAAATTAGGCAAATAATTATTGAATAAAAATGCTGGAATTACTGACCATAGCACTAGTACAATAAAATAGATTTTCTCGGGAATAAGCTCAAACCAGTTGGCTAATAGCAATCCAGTAATTAGAATACCATGTGCAAGAATTGCCCAAATAATACTCGCTATAACCTGTAATTTTGCACCAGGATTTATAAATAATACTTTTCGGTAAAAGGCGATCGCCAGAGGCAGAAAAATTACTATCGCTGTTAACAAACCAGGATTGTAGGATTGTTTTAATATCCCTGGGAAGATATGACTGATGGCATTGATAAGTACAATACCATTCATTGCTAATGCTGGAAATAAATGTTTGGGACTACGCCAAATAGCAATGATACCAATTAACCATACAAGAGATGTATTTATCAAAAATATTGCTTCTCGACTCAGTATTATTACGCTCGAATCTTGTGCCCCAAGTATACTCAAAAACAAAGTATTGAAATACCCATAAAACGCATACTGATTGCCAGAAATATCAATCCAATGTTCCTCGAATTGATGAATCATATATGCCATCAGTAGCAATACGGACATCAATTTCGTATCTGAAAAAACTACTTCTGTCTGCTCAGTTCTGCACGAAAAGAATATGAAAAGAATGAATGGAACTGTATAGATA
>JBCCSG010000039.1:0-31998 GCA_039200565.1 Cyanobacteria bacterium P01_D01_bin.50
ATCGCGTAATTGATAGCTCTTTTCTGGTAACTCCTGGGCTACACGCTGGATACCTTCTCCAAAGCTTAAAGTCGCCAAGTCCCTTTTACAGCGCCCTTTGATGCTTTGTGGTTGCAAACGCGCTCCGGCTGTTAATAAAGCTGTGCCACCACCAAATGAATATCCCACCACCATCACTTTATTGGTTGCGAGTTTACCTTGTAGAGGATTATCTAATGTTTTATTCAGCTTTTCTAACTCATCTATAACAAAACTGATATCTTGAGGACGTTGCAAAAACTCCTGCGGTTCTAATAGTCTAGTTTTACCTTCCATTGCAGCGTTGCTATTGGCTTCGTTACTACCGGGATGCTCCACAGCAGCCACTACAAAACCATAAGATGCCAGATGGGAAGCTAAGTAACGTAACTCGGTACGCTTTGAACCCAAACCGTGAGTAAATACGATAACTGGCTTTTCATTACTTACAGCATTGGAATAATATATATCGACAGGAAGTTTTCGATTTCGCTTTGCATCAAATAAGTTTAATGTAAGTTCTTCAACTTTACCGTCTGACGGTAGAGTCGCATCAAAAGGTAATGAAAGTTGAGTCTCATCGCGAGCAAGTTGAGGTGCGATAAGCCCTATGTCCTTCGGACACGCTTCGCGAACGGGCATGCGCTTGGCGATCGCACTCATAAACTGTTGAGTTTGCCAAAATGCTGTATTTAAATTTTTGAATACTTTAAATGCTTGAGATAAATTAATGTCTAAATCTTCGTTCGGATAAGCAGCAATAGCACTGAGCAATGAAAATCCCTTGGTTTCCCTAGCCCCCAAGATTAAACTTTCTCTGAGTGCTTGTACTCCCGCCTCGTCTTCTCGATGTATTACCGTTGTTAATTTTTCCAGAATTGTCGTACCAATTTGAGTATTAAGTAAATTACTCATAGTCACAACATTAATCGGAATTTTTGCTTTTAGCGCCCCTAAAATTAAATCTCGTTGTTCTTTTGATAATTGATTCGTGTAAGATTTGAAGCGATCGGGAAAGGTACCTGTTTGTGCTATATTTTCTAATTCGGCTATCGATATAGACTCCGCAAACAAACCGTAACGCACTACTACGGTTTCTACTGTCTTTAAGGGTTTAGTTTTCAACTGTCCAATCATCTACTTATCAATCAACTTACAACTATCTTTAAACTTCTCCAACTATATTTCATTTATATCTGTCTTTTTTAATACATGTTTATGCAAAAACACTGAACTAATATCTAGTTAGAGTTTAGTTTTAGCTTATTTGTCTATATATGACAACAATATAAAAAGCTTCCATTCAGGAAAATAACAATACACAAAAATCACCATTCTCTTGTTCTCTCTTCTCAAACGGAAACTTGTAAAAAAAATTAATCAGAGTAAATATTGGCAGGGAACCCCTACCGAAAATCTGGACAAAACTGCCCAGCCTTTGGGTTGCGGGGGCTTTGACGGATTTTAAAAACCGCTAAAAGTATAAAATGCCCCCGCAACCCAAGCCAAAACTAGTAAATATACAGAGTTTTGGGTCAGGCTGGGCAGTTTTGTCTATATTTAATTGAACCCTTTACATTTAAGTGAATGCTTAACTATACTCTTTCAATAATTGCTTAAATATAAATTGAGTAGTTTCACCCATCCATTTATGAAGATAATTTTATAAACCGATTCAATTCAGAATTTGAGATGAGTAGACAATCCGCCAGCGCAGATGTTTTTCAAGTAATTGCAGATCCAACACGAAGAGCGATATTGGATTTATTACGTACTGGCGAACAGCCTGTCAAGCAGTTAGCTGAACCCTTTGCGATCAGTTTACCGGCGATTTCTCAGCACCTACAAATATTGTGCGAAGCTGGCTTAGTAGAAATGCGTAAATCAGGTCGTCATGGGTACCCGTCAGCGTTTGTATAAGCTGAAGCCAGAACCATTAAAACAAGTCTCAAATTGGGTTGCCAATTACGAGCAATTTTGGCAAAAGAAACTCGATGCCCTTAGGGATTATTTGGAGGAAGATTCATGTTAGGAAAGTTAAGCAAAGAAGTATTTTATCCCCATTCACCCGAACGAGTTTGGCGCTGCATGGTTGATGGAAAACGATTTTGAGCCGCTAGTAGGGTGTAAATTTTGTTTTTACGATCGCACTTTACCGGGGATAGATATGAGTATTAAGTGTGAAGTAATTGAAGTTGAAGAACCTTTTCGTTTAGTTTACACTTGGCAAGATTGCATGATGAGTCAGCCTTCTATAGTTACTTGGAGGTTGAAAGCTGTTGAAGGGGGAACCCAGTTGCGTTTAGAACATCGCACTCGAGAAACTGTTTTAACCAGTGCAAGAGTGCCAGTATATTCTCAAGGTTTACAACCTGGATACATCAAATCTGGTGGTAGTTTTATTCTCGCATCTTATTTAAACGGTGGATGGGAAGAAAAACTTTGCAATAAAATACCGTCTTGCTTAATTAGCTGAAGCTTTAATAAACTCGTGCATCAGAAATTGTCGATTATCAACCGATTCCGGCAATGTTGTTTGTACATGATTCCCAAGACTTGCTTTTTCCCGTGAATCAAGTTGAGGAACTATATACAGCCATCGCAGGATATTATCAAAAAGCGAATCAATCGGAGCGTTTATGTTTACAAACCTTTGAAAATTTAGGGCATGAGCTTGAGACGGGAAGCAGCAATTACCCTTAATTTACAACAGGATATAGCTGAACTGCAAAGAGTTGTAGCAGCTTGGTTTATTAAATATTTATATTGAATAGATAGAGGGCAAAGTGAATGAAAATTCTGATTATTGGCGGAACTAATTTTATTGGTCCTTTTGTAGTGTGTCACCTGGTAAATATGGGACATGATGTCACCTTATTTCATCGTGGAAAGACGAAAACTGATGTACCGAGAGTAAGTCATATATATGGCGATCGCTCTAGACTTAAGGATTTTCAAAGCGAGTTTGAGAAACTTTCACCGGACATTGTTGTAGATATGATTTGCTACACAGAATCCGATGCACGGATGCTGATGAACATATTTAAAGGCATTACACAACGTGTTGTCGCAATCAGCAGTATGGATGTATACCGAGCTTATGGAGTTATTTTAGGTAAGGAATCTGGTTTAGAGTCAGTTCCACTTAGGGAAGATTCAGCAAAACGTTCTTCACTTTATCCTTTCAAAGATATGCCAATAAGAGCTTTGAATGCACCTGCTGATTATGAAAAGATTATGGTTGAAAGAGTTGTCATGTCAGACTCGAATTTACTCGGAACAATCGTCAGATTACCAATGGTATATGGAGAGAACGATCCTTTGAATCGTCTCCAACCCTATCTGCAGCGTATGGATGATAGTCGCTCACGGATTGTGTTGTTAGATAGTCTTGCTAAGTGGCGGGGTTCTTACGGTTATGTAGAGAATATAGGATATGCAATTGCTCTAGCTGCCACTAAGGATGTAGGGAAAGGTCGAATTTATCATGTTGCCGAATCAGAGACACTTTCTGAGGGGGAACGAGTTACTAAAATTGGAGAACTCGTAGGATGGAAAGGTAAAGTTGTCAGTCTATCTAAAGATAAGTTTCCCGCAGATTGGAATTTACCACTTAACGCAGAACAAGATTGGTTTCTAGATTCTACTCGTATTCGTCAAGAGTTAGGATACAGGGAAATTGTACCGTTAGAAGAAGCCCTGAAGAAAACTATCGAATGGGAGAGAAATCATCCATCTAATAAAATGCAGCAGTTAGTCGCACCTTGGTTGTTAGATTATGGAACGGAAGATGCTGTTTTAAAGGAACTATAAATTAAGCGAGGGTACCCATAATTTGAGTGTAGTACAATCGCCAATTTATCATTGGCGATTGTGTAATGATGTTATTCTGATAACCTTTGACTTAGGTTAACTGGATGAATTATTTTTAGATATGGAAGCTCCTAGAGGCTGCTTACCATTAATTTCTGCCTTATCATTCCTAGAGTTATGTAATGCTTGAAGTCTGGTTTTTAACTCCTTGAGGTCTTTTTTCAAAACCTGAGTTTCCTCTTGTAGTAGTTCCTGGAGAAATGGACTGAGGATATTCCTAATTGGTGCGAATAATTTTTGCCAGCGTAATCTATCTTCTTCGAGCAAAGTAACATAACTGTCAGGTCCGTGGGGAAAAGGAATACCCCCCATAAAGCTTAGAGCACCACCGAAATCCACGGAGAAATTCTGAGCACCTAGTCCCATCACTGTATGCACCTCTCCAACACTGGCATAGTTCCCTAAATAAAGACTACCAATTCTGATTCCATTGTTCGTAAAAATATTAACAGGGAAGGGAGGTGGAAATGGTATCCCAGGTACTACATCAAACAAGTTTTCTACGCGATAGCTCATGCCTTCGCCTAATTCTTGATTGTAGTAGTTAGCAAAAGCTTGATTGCCAACTTTCACCCCCCCGAAAGTATAAACTTTGGTCACCACCTGCGTATCGGGAAGATTAATAAAACACCGCTCCAGAGCTAAGCCGCAGAGGTTGGCTAACCCTCCTCCTAAACTATGGCCAGTTACATATATTTCTACAGGGGTGTCAATTGGTTCAAGTTCTAATAATTTCTTTTCTTTGTAGTGTAAAACTTCCTCAAGCTCTCCATCGTTACCAAGTTCCTTGTCTTCAACAATTTTGTGAATCAGATTTGTTGCCTCCCGCTGAAAATCAGCACCCAGTCGAATTCCCCCTGCATCTGCCATAGCAGTGATGCAGGCAAATTTCCTTGCGGGAGTCATCTTATCGATTTCCACAAAATCTATGGATTTGAGTTTACCTAATAAGGTTTTAAAGAAGATTTTAATTTCATCTGAGACGGATTCATAGGCTTCAAAAAAACCTTTAGCGACTTTTATCCCAGAAATAGTCATGGAACCATAATTAACAAAATCCCAGTCTAAATCTGAGACTAAGATATCCGTTAATTCGACATTACCTTTGTCGGTAAGGATTGAACCTCGAAAAACTACTGTATATTGCTGACAATTATTTCTCTTAAGGATAATACCCCGGACATTAGTTTCATCGTTGCGGATACTGTGGATAAATTTCCAGCCGCGATCGCGATGAATCGAATTATAGATTTGTTTGAGTTCTGTATTTTCTACACACCCATCATCGTACTGGAAAATGGTATAAACTTGCTGACAGAATTTGCCCATTAATAGGGCTTCATCGTAACTAAAACCTTTGCGAATATTCACTGGTATACTCATTGTTTATTATTTTTATAGAGAAGAATATTTATGATGTTCGATCTAGGTACCTAGTGTTCTGTCCCATTAGTTTTGACGGGTTCGTTTTCTTTCAAACGTCCCCAGACGTAGCAGTGCTACGTCTCTACACCTATCATAATTAATGGGACAGACTACTAGTGGTAGATTTCATTTGTTCTGATGGGTATAGAACAATAAATTTTTTTCTACCCCCTCTACCCCACGCCACCCTTCGGGTATCTCCCTCCGGGAGACGCTTCGCGTTACTAAAGCCGAGTCGTGCCGCGCTGAACACGAAGTGACTCGTCAGAGTAACAGCTGCTTCGAGTGGGGGAGACCCCCTTGCACCGCGCTGCTTCACTTGCTACAACGGTGCGTGTTCCTCCGTGCACGCCGCAGTGGCTCCTCTCCCTCTTCTACCCCCTCCCTAATACCACCCGTCAAATTTAATGCATTTGACCACTAGTTATCATCCAGACAGGCTTGCAGGGTTGCCGCCACCGCTTTAACGTGGGGTTGCCGCAAAATATTTAGGTGATGCCCTGGAATTTCATGAATCTCTATTCCCTGTTGCACTAAATTACTCCAACCCAAGTTTGGATAGCGGCGATATTTCCTGGATGTTCCGTAACTACGCAATAGTATCATCCGCCCTGGATATACCTGGGGTTTGTAGTTAATAAAAGCTGTGGTATTTTTCCATAGCACTGGAAACAAGCGGCGAATCGCTTCTTGGCGGAATTTAGCTGTTTCTGCTCTTTGAGCAATGCCTTGAGCTATGTAGGCTATTCGGTTAGAAATGGGCAATTCTGTGCGATCGCGAAGCGCATGCCCTTTGGGCTTATCGCATTGTTCCTTTTCAAAGGAGGTTAAATTCAAGTAATCAAAAACATAAGGCCAGATATTTCGCACTACTGAGGTAGAAATAAATTTGATTACCTCCCAGCTATTAATAAATTTGTTACTTTGGTTGGCTAAACCGTCTAGGGAAACCAGCACGACAGATTCTCCTACCCTTTGCAGTTGTTGCGCCATTTCAAAGGCAATAAGCCCCCCTAAAGACCAACCTCCCAAGGCATATGGCCCGAATGGCTGAACTGTACGCACGGCTTTGATGTAGTGAGTTGCCATTTCCTCAATGGAAGTTAACGGCTGACTTTTCCCCGCTATACCCACAGATTGTAGCCCATAAAACGGTTGAACATTCGCTAAGTTAAAGGCTAATTCATAATAGGGAAAAACAACGCCAGCATTGGGATGAATGCAAAAAAACGGTCGTTTGCTGCCATGGGGTTGAATGGGAACTAAACAAGAAAGCGATCGCCTTAATTTGGCTGCTGCTTTTGCTTTGGCTCTGACTTTTTCTTCTGGAGAAGCAGATTCAGTTGGGGTATTGATATTTGTAGAAACAGGATTCATATACGAGCTGCAACGGATTTGGAGAACTTTTAAAAAGACTTGATATTACTTTGAATAGCCTTAATTAGTTACCAATCGAGAAAACTGCTCAAAGGTTTTACGATTGGCTTGCAGGGCTTTTTCAATCGAGCCAGCAGCAGCCATCAAGCGCATTTCGCGATTGACGGGCCACAAGTAATCGACATCCTCACAGAAACGCCGAATATTTGATAGGAGAGTTTGGTGGTACTTGAGAGCCATATGAAATCCCTCGTGTTCCTGAGTGAAACACTGCTGCATCCAATGTAGGGCATCTTTTTGGGACATACCAAACACAGGTGATTTCAGGATTTTATAAACAAAATCCATCGTAGAAAAGCTATCTTTAGACATCAATACTGGTGATGCACCAGAAATACCATTATGGAAATTTTTTTGAGTTAAATACATTGTCCAATTAGCAATAAATTTCTCGTATGCTGTTGGTTTTGAAAATTCATTGTACAAATCTCTACCAAGAAACAGAGAAGTTGTGGTGTGAAACGCTTCATCTAACAAATGATAGTAAGATATTGCTGTTGGAGTTGGGATAAACTCACCTTTTTTCTCCAATTTTTTGAAATATTTATAGATGGTGAATTCTATATTTTTTAATGTCATATTCGCAATGTACCGCAAGGCATAGTATTGGCACGCCATAAAAGGCGAACCTCCCCAATTGAAGGTGAAAAAGCGTAAGCGAGAGTCTGGTGCTAATCCTCGTCCGAAAAATCCTCCAGCAGATCCTGGTATTGATTGGCTTTTGTGCTCTAACTCCCTCAAATACTGAGAATAGTATTGTTTTGAACCGCTCAACATCTTCTGAGCTATGAAACGCAAAGTATTATCTCGGTAGTCAGTGAAGGGCAAATTCTTCCAATTCAAGTAGAAATGTTGGGAATCACCCTTTTTCTTCAATTTGTACGATTTACCTTTGAGGGGAGCCTTAAAAGCATCTTTTCCTAGCAAAGTCTTTGTTGTTAAGAACCCTATTTTGTGAAAGGCATGAATGTGAGAGCGTTCCTGTTCAGTTTCAAGATCCAATTCTTCGGATATGGTTTCATAACCGCCAATGGCAGTAAAAACGCTGGCAGTAACTTGATTGTAAGTAATACCCTCGGTTTCACTAGCAGCGATATTATTGTATGACAAAAACCAATTCAGGTGATTGAGTGCTATTTTCTGAGAGGCAGAAGCAGCTTCATACAAGGGGGTGCCATACAAGATAGATTGCTCTGGCTCACTCCAATAGCGATCGCTATTTTTCTGGTAGTTAAAGCTCTTCTCGAGTTCTTCTATTTTTTCTGTATAGTTGGATTCTAAGTTACTGCGAAATGTTTTCTCAATTGCGGTTAACGTTTTCTTTCCCGGTTGGAACGAAAATTTCTGGTTTTTATCTGGTGTTTGCAACTGTTGTGTCATGATTTTTTCTTCGTGATGCTCTACGATTACAACTGAACTCAATCTTAAAATCTCTTAGGTTTGGCAGTAGGTTTTAACCCACTACCGAAGAAGGAATGATGGAAAATAACCGTTATGATTCCAGTGTTTTAGCCTACCAAACGAGCAAATTGTTTAAAAGTTTTGATATTTGCTTGGATAGCTTTGTCGATGTTAGCTCCTGAGTTCATCAAGCGCATTTCTCGATTGACTGGCCAGAGGTAGTCAATGTCATGAAAAAACCGGCGAATATCAGACAGCAGGCGTTGGTGGTATTTAAGGGTAAGGTGAAATCCCTCATTTTCTTGGCACAAACTTTGTTCCATAGAATTGAGTGCTTCCTCCGAAGACATTCCAAATATCGGCGATCGCAATATTTTGTAGCACAACAACATAATCAGCGGCTCATCTACCACACACTGACCAGGTAATATACAAGAAAGTCCGCTCAAAACATTACGTTGCATCATGTAGATCGCAATATTCGCCACAAATTTTTCATAGGCTGTTGGCGGGGAAAAGTCTTTGTATAAGTCGTGAGCAATTGTCTGAGAAATAGTGGTATGAAACGATTCATCTAATAAGTGGAAATGGGAAATAGCAGTGGGGGTGGGAATGAACTCAGATTTCTTATGTAAGTCCTTAAAATACTTGAAATAAGAATGTTCCTGATTTTTGAGAATTAAATTAGCAATGTAGCGCAGGGTATAGTATTGACTAGCCAAGAACGGCGAACTTCCCCAGTTGTAGGTAAAGAACTGCAGTATCTCCCGAGGAGCCAATCGTCCTACTATCCCGTCTGCATGCCCAGGAATAGACTCATTTTTCTGCACTAGTTCCTCTAAATATTTTGAACGGCAGTTTTTTTGCCTATGGAGCATTTTTTCTACTGTCCAACGCCCGGATTTCTCCCAGTCAAGGGAGAAATGCAACTTCTTTTTTAAGAAGGCTAAAATATTTCCTCTGCTCTCCCCTTGTTGCTGGGATTTGTACCATTTACTCTGAGAGGAATTTTTTAATAAGGTTTTGCCCAGCAGCGCCTGCTTAGTCTTGTAACCAACCTTGTGAAAGGTTTGAATGTGGTAATATTCTTGATTAGTTTCGGTTTCCAATTCGCGACAGAGGGTTTCGTAACCCCCAACTGCTAGAAACACGCCCCTTGTAACTTGGTTGTAAACTATAGTTGCTGCTTCGGCAGCAGCGGTACTATTGTACTGGGCAACCCAGAACAGATGATTGAGCGCAATTTTTTGCGAAGGTGAGGCAGCTTGGTAAATGGGTGTGCCATAAAGTATAGAAAGTTCTGGTTTGCTCCAATAAAAATCGCGATCGACCTGATAATTAAAGTTTCTACCTAGCTCTTCTATTTTCTCGGTATAATCAGATTCCGAATTACTCTTAAGCGTTCTTTCAATTAATGTCAAATGCTTCTGATTCTTTGTGTTTCCCAGATTTGAAGTTTGACTATTTATGTTTTGAGTAGGGATGGTATTTACCATGGTTTTTTTGTGTATTGAGTTAACAATTTTTATTTTCAGATTGAAACTGAAGGGCGGTGAAGACTTACAGCACGTATGCTTGTACATGAGGTACAGGGCAAGCAGGGGGAGCGGGGGGAGCTGGCGTTGCTGGGGGAGAGATGTACTGGGTTAAGAAGGGGGTTTAAATGTACCTCATATAGATGAAATCTGCTGTAATTCCATATTTAAACCTTTCCTTGGAGTTCGGAGGCTAAATGTTGCGCCAGAGATTCAATTGTTGGGTAATCATAAAGAAGTGTAGGTTCGAGTTCGCGCTCTAACCATTCTTCTAAATCCCCGGTGATTCCAACAGCTGCACTCGAATCCAGACCATAATCATTAAACTCCAAGGTGATATCGACCTCCAGAGGTTCAATTTCTAACATTTCAGCCAGATAAGAAACTAACCAAGCTTGAATTGTTGCTGCACTTACAGATTCAGATGGAGCAGCTATATGACCATTTTCAGTGTTAGTTAATGAATTTATTAGCATATGAGTAACTTGAAGATTTTGAGTTTCCATTGTTTAAAAATTATCCATAATTTTTGATGCAATTGTCATCAAAGGTTCAACTGTGGGAGATGGCTTCGGCTTCGGGGTGGAACTGGCAATTGACGGGTACCCATGAGAATTTTTTTAGGAGAAAAAAATTCTCATGGGAGCCCTTGACTCAAATGGTGTTGTTTTATCTAAGTACATTGACATAGGTCTTTCTCGTATTCTGCGGAATTTAATACATCCAAAGTTCCATTAATAAATTTAGCTCGACAACGATAACGCTGAATCTTGCCACTAGAAGTCTTAGGGATAGCCCCAGGTTTGAGCAGTGCTACATCATAAACCTGTAGTTCATGCTCAGATGCTACTCCTCGACGAATATGTCTTACCACCTCATCTATATCTAGCCTTCGCAGGTAACTGCGCTCCACTTCTTGAACAATTACCAATCGCTCTTGAGCCTTGTTATCTATTACGAAAGCAGCTCCACAACTAGGCCTGAGTGACTGATGAGTTTGCTCCACTGTTAATTCAATATCTTGTGGGTAATGATTACGACCGCGAATGATAATAATATCTTTGAGACGACCTGTAACAAATAACTCCCCATCTTGTAAAAATCCCAAGTCTCCAGTCCGCATAAATGGACCGCAACCTGTATCTGCTAAATAGACATTAAAAATCTGCTTTGTAAGATTCGCTTTCCTCCAATATCCCTGAGCTATACTGGCACCGGATACCCAAATCTCCCCCACTTGATTCTCAGGACACAACCTTAAGGATTGGGGGTCAACAATTGCAATTTTTTGGTCCAACCATGCTTGACCACAACCTACAAGCTTACGTACACCTAAAGCCTCCCTAGAGGTAGGTATCGCTGTTTTTTGCTCTAACGCCTTCCCTTCCACCGAACAAATATGTGGTGGCTCTGTTTTCAACCCCCCAGATACAAATAAAGTTGCTTCAGCCATACCATAGCATGGGTAAAAAGCCTCTTTCCGGAAGCCACAGGAGCTAAACTTAGCCGCAAACTGTTCTAGAGTCTCCCCACGAATTGGTTCCGCTCCTGTAAAAGCTACCTCCCAACTGCTCAAGTCTAGAGTCGCTAACTGCTCTGGCTTAACCTTGCGAAGGCAAAGATCGTAAGCAAAATTAGGTCCACCACTAGTTGTAGCTTTATAGTGGGAAATTACTTGCAGCCAGCGAATGGGTTTTTGCAAAAATGCCAGGGGCGAGAATAGAATACTGGGTATCCCTAAATACAAGGGCTGCAATACGTTTCCAATCAGTCCCATATCGTGAAAAAGAGGCAACCAACCGACACCAATAGTTTGTTCGCTATGCCCGAAGGCTTGCTTAATCATCCGCACATTGTGCAATAAGTTACTATGACTAACCATGACTCCCTTCGGTGTTCCTGTTGAACCGGAAGTATACTGGAGAAAGGCTAAACTATTGCTGTTTACGGTTGTATAGGAACACTCTAACTCAGAGGCAGCATCAAGGCGATCGGTAGAAACTAGATATAACCCAGCTGTTTCTGAATTTTCACCAAAGCGGGTTTTTAAATCTACCAATAGGGATTCAGTGGTAAGTGCTACTTTTGCTTGAGAATCTCTGGCGATCGCCAACAACCTAGAAAGCTTCTGGTTGCGTCTGGGTGGATAAGCAGGTACGGCTACAACACCCGCATACAAACACCCAAAAAAAGCAGCAATAAACTCTAAACCAGGGGGATATAGCAGCAAAGCACTTTCTGCTGAGACTCCTAAACTTTGTAGCTTGGCAGCTATCTGACGAGATTGCCTATCTAATTCTTGATAAGTCAGACTAGTTGATTCGATTTCTCCATTGTCCAAAAAGGTGTAGGCTGTTTTGTTGGGCTGATTTTGCGCTCGGTAGCATAGTAAGTCTACTAAAGTCCAGTTTTCCTGATTTTCCACTGATATCTCTTTGCCAAAATATCATATAAATTAAATCACATATGTTTGGCTTCCTCGCTTAAGTATAATTCAGGAATTTCAAATTGCCTAGAGATTTTTATCAGTAAAATAACTTAAAGATTTATGTTGTTTTTAGATAATAAAATAACCAATTTCACCCTTGTCAAATTCGATATGATAGATTAAAAAACTTTTGACTTAAAGAACGTTGTTAATAATTGCCACACCCGAAGGAAGGAGTTGTTTGGCCAAAGCTTCCTAAAAACAAGGCAGTCACTCTCGGAAAATTTGAACGGTTTTATGGGTAATGCCAAGACTTAGTAGCTCACCAACCCCTTCTAGCCTGGGTAAAGGTGGGAAACAGGAGTAAGAAATTTACTTTCTTACTCCTGTTTCCCAAATCCTTAGCAATAAAGGGGTTATGAGAGTTCTATTCACAAGTATATTCTTTACTTAGCAGCCTTATTAAGCTGACGTTGAACTTCTTGTATTGCTCTATATGCATTCACCAAACCGTTACCAAAGAAGTATTGCTCAACGGAAACTTCAGGAGAAACTTTTCCCGATAACACTAGAAGTTTGTACAACTCTTTTTCTGCATCAGAGAGACTAAGTCCATCATAAACTGCTGTCTGTTTGAGAATGGAAATAATCTGTTCTCGGCTTAAAATTCGTTGTGGATCTTCCCCTTTCATTAGCGCTATGACTCCTGCCACAACTGGAGAAGCGAAGGAAGTTCCTTCCACTCGGATATATTCACCTATAGTATCGAGGTTTGTACCCCAAGGAGTTCTTGGTTTAAGGTTAATCCCTTGCCAAAACTCATCTATTCCCGTACCTCCAGTAGTCAAAATCCCACCCCGAAATTCACCACCGCCAGCATTATCTCCACCGGGAGCTACCACTGTTAAATTCTTACCAAAGTTGCTGTAAGGTGCTCGATTTCCCTTAATGTTAATCCCACCAACTGCAATCACTCCCTTAATTGCAGCAGGAAAACTAACTTCCAAATTAGTGTCATTTCCAGCAGCAGCAACGATCGCTAAGTTAGGATTTTTGCGATGGGCGCGGATAATCGCATTTTTAATCTCTGAACTTGGTAAATAACCACCCAAGCTGATATTGATGATATCTGCACCTCTAGCTACTGCGTAGTCTATTCCTTCTACAACGTGAGAGAAACTGCACCCTAATTTACACACGCTAACAGGTAAAATTTTTGCCTTGGGAGCCACTCCAGCTATTCCCCATGGATCTTGGGAGCGTGCCGCGATTATCCCACTTACCCAAGTACCGTGAAAAAAGCCAGCTATGTCTTTGCGGATTTTGTCACGTAATTTTTGAGCAACTTGTTTTCTTGTATAGAAAGGATTCTTGTTCTTTATACTTAAGGCATAATACTTATATTTTTCTAGTAGTGGATCGTCAGATAAACTAAAAGTATCTTGGAATATGGGACGGAGTTTGGCGATTTCTTTTTGACTTATCCGAGTATCTGCATCATCATTAACAAAATCCCAACCGTGCTTTTCATCTTTGAGCTTGTCTTTTACATCGTCATCTACCCTGTAAATATTATTAATTAAGTCTGGATGATTCCATTGAATAAAATCATCTAAAACTGCAACCAAAACTCCTTTCCCAGCTTTGGAATTCTGCCAAGCCTCTGTAGCGCGAATATCAGTACGCGGTAGAGACAATTCAGACTTTTCATACAGACGCTCCCTCAAACATTTATCCACATTCAAGGCAAATTTAGTCAAACAAACTCTTAAAGGATTGCTTTTGAGATGCCATTGTTGATCGAGTAGATTAGTTTGAAAGCCGTTTTTTTTTTCAACTTGCTTCAGCGAGAGTAGGTTTATCAGCTCCTTCGGCTTTTGATAAAAGTCAGTATTCCGTAATTGAATAAAATTAGGTGTTGCTGATTTTACTCCTTGAGTTTGATGAAGTTGATTGGCAACTTTGAGAATACTTGTTCCCGATGCAGTTTTGGATTTAACTACATAGCGATTTGTACTGAAGCGTAGAGGGCGGATAATTTCTAAGTTATGTTGCTGTAAAATTATCTGTTTCTGGCTTAGCAAAAGTTGCTCGTCAAAACTGACAAGAATCTCGTTTGGCAGTATTATTTCTTCTGTATATTCGCCCCTAGAAAGTACGGGTAAAGTACTATCCACATAAGTTTTCTGATTTAAACGCAAATGCATTATGGCAGAATTATCCCTATCGGAACCTAATTTCATCAACGCATGATGCTTACCCAAAGGTTCAACTTCTAGCTTTAATGGGTTTTGATTGCGACGAAAATCTTGTTGAAGTTTCAAATACAATGGTAAAGAAGCACTTTGTGTAGCTTGTGGCTTAAAAGCGACAGCAATAATATCATTTCGTTGTTTCAGAGGAATTTTTTTGCCGTCATAAGTATAAAATAGTTCGCTTTGTTCTTCTGACTGTTTTAGAATTATAGTCTCCGCTCTCAAATGATCAACGCCTGTTAGCACCCATAAACCGCTCGTCAAGAGAATACCGGACAACAAACGCTTCATAGTACGGCTACCTCGCAGATGGGGTTTTAATTTCAAGGGTTTAGTAATAAAAATTACTTGTATTTTTAAGATAACCTATGTACTGAGATAATGTCTGCTAAAACAAATACAACCAGTCTGATATTTTATTTGATTTGATCGATAGATAATCGGGCTATTTTTTAACAATTTATCAATTAAAGACTTTTAAATCTAATAAAATCAAAATACAACGGTTTTTAGGATTTGATACATACAGCCTTATTAAAGGAAAATATAAAAATGAATCGAACAAGCGGATTAACTTTACCAAAAGGATGTATTCTCCGCAAAGCTACATCTAAAGATACTTCATCAATTCGCTGGCTAGTATTTAAAGCAAAACTCGATCCTACTCAATTACGATGGCAGCAATTTTGGGTAGTTGAATGTGACAATGATATTGTAGCTTGCGGACAGTTACGTAATTTTATACAAGCCCAAGAACTTGGTAGTTTAGTTGTTACAAAAAAATGGAGAAATTGCAGGTTGGGAACTGCGATCGCGCAACATTTAATTGAACAAGCAACTCAACCATTGTATTTAGAATGTCTGGGTAAAAAATTAGTTAATTACTATACAAAATTTGGTTTTGTAACAATTGATTTTCAAGATTTACCACCATCTCTCAAAAGTAAATTTAAACTATCTCAATTAGGTAAAAAAATCATTGGAGTTCCTGTGACTTTTATGAAACATCAAATCGGCTAGCAGTAACACTACATTTATTCCCCTCTCCGCTTACGGGGAGGGCTTTGTGGGATTATATCAAGTCGGGCTAATTACTTATTATATAGTAGAACGTTTTATGCTATTACTCCTAACTCCTCACTACTCACTACCCACTCCTTACCAATTAGATACGATAAGTGTTTAACCGGACATAATATTACTGCGTTTCTAAACTACCGCTACCTTGCAACAAATCATTAGTAGCATTAACAATTAACTGTGCAGCACCAGTGAAAAAATCACGCTCAATATTTTCAGGAGTATCGCTTGGTTGATGGTAATACGAACTACGTAAATTTGCTGTATCAGTTACTAACAAAGCTCCTATTCCTTGAAGCCAAAATGGAGCATGATCGCTACGTAAAACATCAGGTGTCAGCACGCCTTTGAGGGGAACTGGTAAAGTAAATACTGATGGTAATTTAGAATTATCTTTTACATTGACTTTTTGAAAAGTGTTAATTAATGGTAAATGTTCCGTATCGCCTACCACAGCTAAAAAATCACCTTTGTCACTGGTTGGAGTTATAGGAAAACCGAGAGGAGTTTTTTGACAACCAGGTATATAGCAAGCATAACCTACCATGTCCATTACAATTACACCACGCAAATTTTTCAAACGCGCTGTGTTGCTTACAAAAGCGCGACTGCCTAACAAACCAGCTTCTTCTTTGTCGAAAAAAGCTAATTGTAAAGTACGTGGAGTCTCTTGATAATTAAAAAGTCGAGCAATTTCCAACAATACAGCAACACCGCTAGCATTATCATCAGCACCAGGAGACTTCAAAACGGTATCGTAATGCGCTGCTAGTAAAATTGCTCCTGCTTCGCTATTACTTCCCGGTTTTTCTGCAAATACATTAACACCTCTTTGGAACTGTTCTAAAGAAGGTTTCCAACCCAACTTTTTTAGTTCCTTAATAATGTAATTGCGGGTACGTCTGCGTTCGGAAGCAGTAAAACGCTGAAAACTCAACTTTTCGACATCAGCAAATAATCTTTCTGAAGAAACTTGAGGATTTTTAATTTGTATTTTTGCTATTTTAGATTCTTCTTGAGGTGTAGTAGATTCTATTTGAATACTATTAATCGCAGTGGTTTCTTCAGATTGATTCAAAAAAATATTACCGAATAATACCGTGACTGCAACACCTATTACCATCAATAGCAACAATCCGATAGATTTTTTCATAAATTCTTGTTAATTGTTAGTGGCTAATTATTAACTACTCACTACTCACTACTCACTGTTCACTGTTCACTGCTCACTACTCACTACTCACTACTCACCACTCACTACTCACTACTCACCACTCACTACTCACTACTCACCACTCACTACTCACTACTCACTATTCACTGTTCACTGTTAAAACCTTCTTTGATACTCAATAACAGCACGACTATCATCATCGAAATTAGTTGAACCGCGAAGACGAATTTTGTCCTCTAAACGGTAATTTATACCCCATTGAAAGGGATCGTCTGCGGTTAAAATTTTCAGAGCAGAAACAGAAAATTTATCACTGATATCGACTCCAGCTTCTGCTGCTAATTCCACAGTCGAAGTACTTTTTCCGGCTCTGGGATTATCAGAAATAATAGTTGGAAAGAATCGTAATTCATCCAAACCAAAAGCAGTACCAATTTCGTCAAAAGCTGTTTGAAAATTTCCTAAAACAGCGGAACCTGCAATATTAAGTAGTCCTAAAGTAGAATTCCCTCCTTCTTCGCTATAAAATCCACCTCCTAATAAAGCCACAATTTCTGTTTCACTACGTGCGGGACTGCTTTTTAATTCCAGATTTTCATTAAGTTTGCTTGCAGAACCATTTACAGTTGCTTCTACACGAATTGTTTCTAAAGCTGCTAAACCTGTGGCATTTGGTCTACTAAAATCAGAACTTTGAATAACATCTAATACTTTAGCAAATAAACTGATATTTAAAACTGGGTCGCGGGGTTGATTTTTTCTAAATGTGGCGGTGTTTTCTTCGCCGCGAGCAAGATTAAATTGTGTCGTAAATAAGTTGACACCTCCTTGTTTTAATTTCAAAGTTCCTACTGGTATGGGATTGCTAAATGTACCGTTTACATTTAAGTTTCCAGTCGCTTGAATGCTAATGATTGGCAGTTGTTCAATTTTGACTTTTTCACCAAGAGTTAATTTTAAATTATTAAAACTTCCTCTCGTATTTTCGTCTTTATTTATTTGTTTGTTTGCTTTTATACGTTTGATTCCTTTATCCCCAACAATCCCACTATTGGCATTATCTTCTGGTAGCAATACTAAACCGTTATTTAAGTTTATATTACCGCTAATAATCGGATTTAGAGCAGCACCTTCAATAATTATGTTACCTCCAACACCACCTTGATAAAGTCCCTTGAGGTTTATTGCTAATCTATCTAAGTTTACAGAAAGTGGATTGTTCACTTGAATAGATTCGTCGTCGTATATGGGAATCTGTCCTTGTGCTAAAACTTTACCCCGACTAAAGTTTCCTTGAAGAGTTTTTACTACTATTGTGTCAAAATCAAATTGTACTTTTCCCGTTACATTTGTGAGTTTTTCTGGTAAACTTTGAGCAGAAAATATAGCATTATTTATATTCGCATTTCCATTTAAAATTGGTTCTTCTAGGGTTCCGCGTACCGTTAACTGGACTTCTCCTTCACCTTTTTCAAAGGTTGCTTGATTGGTGAATAAATTTAATACAGCTAATCCCTCATTTCTGACATTCACGTCTAAATTAATTAGATCGCTCTGGGGAGCGACAGTTGCAAAGGGTAATTTATAGGGAATACTACCGTTAATATCAACTGGTTCAGCATCATTAACCATGACGTTACTAGCAAAATTCAAACGTCCATTGCTATAACTAAAACTAGCTGCGGCTGATTCGATTCCTTTTTGGTTTAAAGTTCCATCGGTAATTATTAATTCTCCTTTAGTTCTAGGATTTTCAATACTACCGGCTATTGCTGCTCTACCATTAATATTACCAGTCAAACCAATCGGTAAATTAACGAAGTTATTAATTACTTCCAGAGGGAAATTATTTATTCTTAAGGTTCCAGATTGTTCTTCTCCACCAATGGTACCGCTAAAGCTAAAAAGTCTATTTGTTGACTCTATTCGCAATGGTATGAATGTTAAAATTCCGTTCTCAAAAGCACCGCTGGCAATTACTTGTTTTGCACTATAGGCGTTTGGCGAGTCTTCGGTTCCCCAAGTAAAGTTTTGCCCTTTAATATCAAACTGCGTACTTAATCCTTTATCTTCGGTTGTATCTACACTTACTTCAGCATCGAATGTCCCGGTTAAATCTACTAATTCCGGAAAAGGAAAAGCTTCGCGTCGCTGTTGTTTTTGTAATTCTAATAATCTTTTAATTTCTGAAAAGCGGTCTAATTGAATTGATAAAGGTTTATTTGGTACACCGACTGCAGTGGTTTCTAGTTGACTCGCTTTACCAAAAGTAGGTTCTTCTAAACCGCGCTGGATATCTTCTAATTCATATATACTTAAGGCAGTTAAAACATCTTGAATTTTACCTTGTTTGACGTTCAATTTACCTCTAATTTGCGGTGCTACAGATATTTTATCTACACTACCTGCAACGATATAGCTACTTTTATCTTTGACAAATTCACCATTATAAATAGTAAAATTATCGTCATTATAGCGGAAGTTTGCAACTAAATTATCGCCTTTTAAACGTCCAATTTCTGGATTTTTAACCGCAATATTTCCCGAAGCTGTCGCAAAGGTTTTTTGATTAACTTGTATATTCCCAGAAAATTCTCCAGCAATTTTACCAGAACCAAGATAACGATTAACTGGTAAAGGCAATTTTAATAACTGTAAGGGAAATTTATTTATATTCAGTGCTAAAATATCCCCTTGGGATTGACCGGAAGCGAGTGCTTCACCGCGTTTAACTAGAAAATATTCTGGTCGATTATTCCCATTTAAATTAACTGCAATTTGGTCTTGTTTGCCTTTCATATCTAACTGTAAACCGCTTCCTTGCTGCGATTGAACGGTTCCAGCTAAAACTGGTTCAAAGACTACATCATTAATTACGAAATCTTTTAACGCTAATTTTCCTGCTACATTTGGTAAAGGTAGCTTACCAGTAACTCTTCCGTTAAAATCAACTTTCCCAGCTAAATTTACTGCGTTGGGAATTTCTATTGGTATCTGTTTTAAATCAAAATTAGCAGCTTGAACGTTCAAATTTAATTGCGTAATTTCCGGTATGCCCGCACCTTTCACACTAGCTAAAATATCACCATTTACATTCAAACCAGGTGCGGTTGCTCGCTGAATTTTGAGCTTATTTCCAGTCCAAGCTATTACCGCATTTATTGGTTTATCAAATCCAGGAATGCCTTGTGATAACTGTACTTGCCCCGATGCACGCACGCCAGCTAAACTAGGATTTTCCAAGTTTCCTGCAACTTGTAATTTACCGCCAAATTGACCCCGCAAACTTTCATTTAGCCTGTTTAATTCAACACCACCAGCATTTACGGCAGCTTGATAGCGTCCATTTTTGAGTTGGATATTTGATGCCGTTATATTACCACCTGCGGCATTTAACTTGGCATTTCCCGATGCAGTTAAATCTTCAAATCTATTTAGTGAACCTGCAACATTAAATTGTCCGGTTAATGTTCCAGCTAAGTTTGCAGGTATTTGTGGTGACAATTGCTGTAGCTGTAAGTTATTCGCAGTCACACCCGCTCGATATCTTCCGTTATTAACTACAATATCCGACGCTGTAATTCTACCACCAGCAGCGTTTATGGAAGCATTCCCAGATGCAGTTAAATCTTCTAAAGAATTTAGTGAACCTGCAACGTCAAATTTACCCGTCAACTTTCCGACTAGAGACTTGGGTACCTGGGGTGATAAATCCCGAACTCGTACATTATTCGCCGCAACCCGCGCTCGATATTTTCCGTTATTAACTACAATATCCGATGCTGCAATTTTACCACCAGCAGCGTTTATGGAAGCATTCCCCGATACAGTTACATTTTCCAAGGAATTTAGTGAACCTGCAACGTCAAATTTACCCGTTAACTTTCCGGCGAGAGACTTGGGTACCTGGGGTGATAACTGTTCAACTTCTACATTATTCGCCGCAATCCGCGCTTGATAACGTCCCCTCGCAAACTGAATATCGGAAGCATTAATTCTACCAGCAGCAGTATTTAAATTAGCTTTCCCCGACACAATTAAGTTATCCGCATCAATTGAATCCAAGGAACCAGCAACGCTAAATTGTCCGGTTAATCTTCCGACTAGAGACTTGGGTACCTGGGGTGATAAATCCTGAACTCGTACATTATTTGCGGCTACTTGGGCTAAATAAACCCCATCTTTTACTTGAATATTATTCGCCGCAATTACACCACCTGCGGTATTGATTTTCGCTTTACCTGTGGCGACTATACTTTCTGGTTGAAAGGAATTCACCGAACCCGCAACGTCAAATTCCCCTGTTAATTTTCCAGAAAACGACTTCGGTATTTGCGGAGATAATTGCTGTAACTGGACATTATTTGCTCGAAGTCGTGCTAAGTAAATACCATCTTTGACCGTAATATTATTCGCCGTAACCTTTCCCCCAGCAAACGCCAAACTTGCATCACCTTGAACCTGGAGAGTTTTGACATCAAAATTATCTGTATTACCCGATACTTGAAACTTGCCACTTAACGGAGCATTAAAAGGTAAAGTCGAATCTTTTAAAAAACGCCCTACTTGAACTTGAGAAGCTACCAACTCCGCCGAAAATCTTTGCTCGTCAAACTTCACAGAATTAACCGCAACCGTACCCCCAGCAACTTTAAGATCGGCATTTTCGGTACGAATCTGAGAAATTTTAAACGGCGTTGAACCTCCCGAAACAATAACACGACCGTTAAACCTGGCGCGCGATAGATTTACTTTTTGTAGCTGTTCTTTATTCACAAATTGATTTATTTTGATACCCTTAGTATTCGCTACAGCTTGCCAGCGCTGTTGATTCCAACTACCATAAGCCAAAGCCGTACCGCCAGCCACAGCTAAAGCTACATTACGGAATGAGAAACTGCGCTCGCGATTGACAATAACTTCCCCGGTAGCCGGATAAGTAGCTTTTGGCGCATTAAATTTAACTAGCGTACGGATATCTTCGGGGGTACCACTGAGATTAGCTGTTGCTGCTACAGTACCAACTTGAAACGAAGTTGTAGGGATATCGTAAATTTGAGCTAAACTATCCCCCGGTGCATTTGTAGTCCGGAAATCAAAATTAACTAGGGATTTTCTACCTATATTATCGTTACCAATTACAACCTTACCATCGCCTCTAACTTCACCACCGACAGCAGCAATACCGCGAATATCTTTAAAAGAAACCGTTGAATTAGCAGTCACAAAATCAAACTTAGCGCTGGCGCTTTTCAATCTAACTTTATCAACAATCCCAGGTTTAATAGTGGCAACTGTACCGGAAATAATTGGTTGAGTAATAGCTCCTTTGAGCAATAAATCGGCTTTTACTACTCCACCAACAGGTAAAGGCGATTGAATATCAAGAGTTTGTAAAGTATCGTTGACACTTACCGCATTGGTGCGAGCAGCAAAATCAAAACCTGTCTTTAAATCAATGCTGCCATTACCGCTCAAAGGAATTTTACCGTAACTGGTAACTACATCATTAAGTTTGACTTTAGTCCCATCAAACTTCAAAGTTCCTTGAGAATTAACCAGTGGTTTTGGCATTCGGGGTACTTTCAAAGTCAAGCCTTCTACCCGAGCGTTGCCATATAATAAAGGTTCTATTTGTTTGTCATTGGGTAATTTTACTTGCAAATTCCCATTTACCCGCCCACCTTGTAAATTAATTGGTAACTTGACAAGAGAGGTAACTTCATCAGTCAGTAAATCTTGCGTCTGTACCTGTAAATTTCCTGACTGAGTTTGAATATCTACCCTTCCCCTCACAGAAATATTACCCGTAGCTCCGGGTTGCCCTCCTACTTCAAATCGAACCACCCGATAATTATCAAGAAATTTTGCGTAACCATCAAGTTCTGAAAAAACTACCTTTGATGAAGTTACCGGTAGGCGCTGTGGGGAAGCGGGGATTTTTTTTATTTTATTATCCTCCTCTCGAACCTCGACAAACGGCGTTAATGCTACATTCCCATTACGTAAACGAACCCGTTCCACATCTATAGCAATCGGTCCCGGTTCATCGGGTAGGATAATATTTGTAGTAATCCAGCGTCCTTGTTTGTCTTGCTCGACATGAGCAACCGGGTTGACTAAAGTTACATCTAGCTTTAATCTACGATTGAGCAGTAATTGTAGCGGGTCAAAACCTACCTCTATAGCATCAGCTTTAACCTGATCGGGATCTGTTGGTGTAGCCCTAACAGCCGAAGCTCCGAACTTAAGTCCAGAGAGTGAAAAACTTTCCACTTCTCCCAGTTCTAAGGGACGATCGATAATATTAG
This sequence comes from Cyanobacteria bacterium P01_D01_bin.50, assembly GCA_039200565.1. Lineage (GTDB taxonomy): Bacteria > Cyanobacteriota > Cyanobacteriia > Cyanobacteriales > Nostocaceae > Rivularia. Next base: position 22,938 of record JBCCSG010000039.1, read on the forward strand.
CGAGATTTTTTTCTACAATGGGGGCTAAATCTTTCCTAATAAAACCCTGTAACGCCCAAATACCGCCCACAATTCCCACAAGTAACAATCCGCCACAAGCCAAGGAGGCGCGACTAAGTACCACTAACCAAAGACGTTTGCGATTTGCAGATTCAGAAATTTTTTCATTAGAAGAGGAATTGGTCATTTTATTACTTCTGACTTTAGCCGACGCAACCAACACACACGAATCACGTTATATGGGTACTTGCTGTAACCCTTTTTAGGATAACTCGCACTAGGCGTACCCGAAACCGACTTGAATATTAATAAAAAATATGTCATCCTCGCCTGTTGTGAACTATCCCCTTAAAAAGGAACAAAGTTGGTTTAACCCAGTTTTAGCAGTAATTTAAAATAATCCGGCACCGAATAATTAAAATTGAAACAGCACATTGGTAAAATCTTGGCGGAACATTTGTGTAGGTTGAATGCAGATTCGTATTCCAGCACTTCCTTAGCGCCAAAATAAAACTACATTCCATCAAAATGTTAAGAAAGCGAGAATTATTATCTCGACTTTCTCCGCTTGTTTATCCTAGAACTTTAATATGGATAGAACCCAACAAAAAAGGACAGGTGATTACAGATGGAGCGCGTTTTTGTGTTAATCTATAATGCCCGTACAGAAAATGAGGGAATTCATACAATTCGGATTGGCGATCGCAATAAAGTGCTGATGTTTGAATCCGAAGACGATGCTACGCGCTTTGCTTTAATGCTAGAAGCGCAAGATTTCCCAACTCCCGCAGTCGAACCAATGGATAAGTCGGAGATCGAGCATTTTTGTAAAAGTGCTGATTATGACTGTGAACTTGTTCCTACCGACGGCGATTTAGTCGTTCCTCCAGAACAAAACCTTGATGAAACAGATTGGCGTGAAGACGGTTCAACTTCTACTCAACCAAAAGTTCAAGAAGAAGGAGAAATGTCAAATTCCGAACTAGACAGCATCCGTCGCAAACTGGAAGGATTATTGTAAAAAGTTATTAGTCATATGTCATTTGTCCGTACTACTAAGGACAAATGACAATGACGGGCACCCATTAAAATTTTTTTAGAAGAAAAAAAATTTAATGGGAACCCTTGACGATACATCAAGGATATAAAAAAACACATGACAGATTTGCAAGAGCGCGGACACCTACTCACCGAACAAGTTAATCCCGATAGTCTGAATTTAGACCAACTAAGTAGCGTCGAATTTGTTGAACTGTTCAACCGTGAAGATCGAAAAGCAGTCGCTGCGGTTGAGAAAGCAAAACAAGATTTAGCTAAAGCCATTGATTTGACAGCCCAAAGCCTTAGAAGGGGCGGACGCTTATTTTACGTCGGTGCGGGTACTTCCGGTAGATTGGGAGTATTAGATTCTGCTGAATGTCCGCCGACTTTTTGCACTCCTCCCGAACTAGTCCAAGGTATAATTGCTGGTGGTGCTGGCGCATTAGTACGTAGTTCCGAAGACTTAGAAGATCTTCCCCAAGACGGAGCAGATGCGATCGCCCAACGAGAAATTACCCAGCTTGACGTGGTAGTAGGTATTACCGCTGGTGGAACCACTCCCTTTGTCCACGGCGCGATCGATGCAGCAAAAAGCCGGGGTGCCACTACTATATTTATCGCTTGCGTTCCATCCGAGCAAGTTACCGTACAAACAGACGTTGATATTCGCTTACTTACAGGGCCAGAAATATTAGCCGGTTCCACTCGTCTTAAAGCCGGTACTGCCACTAAATTAGCTTTAAATATTCTTTCTACTGGCGTAATGGTCAAACTTGGTAAAGTTTACGGTAATCGCATGGTAGATGTCGCAGTTACAAATCAAAAATTACGCGATCGCGCTTTACGAATTTTGCAAGACTTAACAAATTTGAGTCGCGAAGCAGCAGGTGTTTTACTCGAACGTAGCGGTAAATGGGTGAAGTTGGCAATTTTGATGCACGAAACGGGTTTAGATAATGAACAAGGCAATAAACTCCTCTTGCAACATCAGGGAAATCTCAGAGAAGCAATTGAAGCAAATAACAAAGCTTGAGTAATTGTACCGTTTTGAAAAAATAAATCCACTACTAGTAGTTCATTTCATCAATTCCCACGGGTTGTATAGACGTAGCACTGCTACGTCTGGTGCAGTTTCCGCGAATAAGCCAACCATTCATTCATAATTAATGAAATGGACTACTAGTAATTCTTTTCCAGCCGTTTTGATAGACTAGACAAATATTTGCTATCTCCTCTACCCCCTCCCAGTCAAAGGGCTTATGATACAGGAAATTCTATATATATTTAACTGCTTTAATTATTTTTTATCAGTAATTTTACTTATTAAAACAATAGGACTACAAGTCAACTAATGCGTATAAACCCTGTTGGCGTTTATAAATTGCCCAAGGATAATCAAAAGTGCAGTTATCCAGGAAGCTAGTTAGTAAATGTTACGCTCTGAACTGGGGGATTTTTGCAGTATTATTTGTTTTAAAGCTGCGATCCTTGGCATGGAAAATGCCCTAGGTGAGAAAGCAACTGCGATTGCGTTAACAACAGCAGGCCGTAGTCGCGGTAAAAACCTCGCTAAAGATTTAGGTTTGACAGGAGTTAGAGCCGATTGGGATTTAATTACAGATAAAATTGGTTTCGCATTAGGTGCAAATGGAACCAAACTCTGCAAAATAGAAAAAATTGTTGAAAAAGGTGGAGTAATTCAAGTTTCTGCTTCAGAAACCTTGGGTTCTGCTGGCGAATTTGAAGGTTCATCTCGTAAATGCACGTTTACTTTAGGTGCAGTTTGGGGAGCTTTAGAAGAAATTACTGGGAAGCGCTTAAGAGGAACTCATACTGAGTCCCTACTTAGAGGTGGAAATTACGATATTTTTGAATTTTCGCCTTTGGTATAAGTAAGCTTTTTTAATTTTAATTAAATAACTCAATTGAGTTTTATTTTCCTATTTTGATGAATTTTAACAAGTAATAAGGACAGAAAAATGCCTATCAATGCTGGCAAGATTGAAAGTATACTGCAAAATTTTGTAAGTGGTACTAATGATATTCAAGGTGCAACACTTGTTTCTCCAGATGGTTTATCTTTAGCTTCAGTATTACCAAACGCGATGGATGATGAAAAAGTATCAGCCATGTCTGCGGCGCTGCTCTCTCTAGGCGAACGTATTGGTAGTGAATTATCTAGAGGTAGTACAGACCGTATTTACGTTGAAGGCGATAAAGGCTACGGTGTATTAACTGACTGTGGTGATGATGCTGTATTACTAGTATTAGCCAACCAATCAGCTAAACAGGGTTTACTGATGCTAGAAATTAAGCGTCTTACGGAAGAATTAAAATTAGTCTTGATGTAGTTTTTCAAGCTGAGCAGCTGACTTTTTAGTTCCTAACAAATTTCGGCAGTTAAGTTACCTAAAATATATTTTTATTTTTATAAAGTAACTTATTTTTGAATAAAATTATGTCCGCGTTTGTTACTTAAAATAGAGATAATAGTAGTAATTTATATTTATCAATTACCGCTGAAAAATTAACTCTAAAAAAATTTATAAGTAATTCACCGGATATTATATAAATTATTATTTCCCGTTTTCTTCAGAAGGTGTATTGAGGTCTTACCCAAATAGCAATTAGAAGAAGCGGGAAAATTTAATTTATACCATTGATAGTTATTATTTCATCCTGTTGTCTATTTTTTTAATACAGTTCTATGGAAATCATGCGCATGGTTGTTACTGGTCCCGTAGGGGCAGGTAAGTCTACATTTATTCGTTCGGTTAGCGAAATTGAAGCTGTGGATACAGACCGCATAGCAACAGACGAAACTTCGTTACTCAAGCAAAAAACGACCGTTGCTTTCGATTTTGGGAGATTACAGTTTAACCCAGATATGGCGCTGCATCTTTATGGTACCCCCGGTCAAGAACGATTTGATTTTATTTGGGATATGTTAATTCGTAAGGCTCATGCTTACATATTACTAGTGGCAGCTCATAGACCCGCAGAATTTCGCTACGCTCGCCGAGTAGTCTCTTACATGAATCAAAGAGCGGAAATTCCTATGATTATTGGCTTAACTCATATAGATTGTTCGGGTGCATGGTCTAAAGAAAATATCATAACAGCCTTAGGTTATTACAACCAGAATACACAACCTCCTACTGTGCTAGTCAATCCTACTGAAATGTCTTCTGTTGCCAATGCTGTAATTACTCTAGTGCAACATTATGTACAATGTTCTGCTTCAAAGGCAGTAAATGTATAATTTAATCACTTGTAGTTTGAGTGACAATAATGTCATTAAGAAGAATGATATTGATTTTAGTCAAGAATACTATCTCACATAAATAATTTACTTTTTATTATTTTAAATAATGCACTTTCAGATTATTTATATAACTTAATTTCTTGACTCAATCAAAAAATATTTATTTACAAATAGGTAAAAAATCAATATAGTTGTCGATGAGAATAATTCATAATTATACCAATATTTTTTATCCTAAATAAAATATATCCACATTCTTTATTTTGATGAAAATAAAAAAAATAATCTAGTATGTTTCAAAACTTTAAAATTTTAAATAGCAAAATAAATAGACAGATTAATTGTACATAAAAAATTATTGAACTATGAAAAATATGACATTTAGTGGTTACTTATCTACATTTTCTTTGCCAGAAATTTTTGAATTCTTAGAACAAGGCTACAAAACCGGATTACTTCGCATTCGGGCTTTGAAAGATAATCGAAATCAGGAAACCGAGAATCATTACATATGGCTGCGTCAAGGGCGTATTGTAGCGGCAGCAAACCGCTTAGATAATCAAGGATTAGTTTCAATGATTGCCCAAAGAGGTTGGGTAAAGGAAAGCATTGCAACAGAAAAATTTCAAGCCTCCGGTAATAAAATGGCAATGGGCTTATGTCTCAAGTCTGAAGGATTACTTAGTGCAGAACAATTGACATTATTATTCCGTGCTCAAATAATGGGACAAGTTTCTCCTTTATTTGAACTAGAAAATGGTAAATTTGATTGTGATTTCCAAGCTGACATACCAACTGTAGAAATGACTGGATTGAGTATGTTAACAACTGAAGCTACAATTAAGGGCTTACGAAACCTACGAAACTGGTCAGCATTATCAGCAAAATTACCAGATCCTACTTCAGGTATTTCCAAGAAGATGGCAATTTTGCCTTCCCTACAGTTGGATTCTCAAGAATCAAAAGTTTGGGATTATGCTAATAATCAGACTTCTTTGAATGAAATAGCCAATCAACTATCAATTCCTCTAGAAAAAGTACGACAGATTGCTTTTCGACTGATCGTGAGCAATCTCGCAGAAGAAGCTTTTATTGTAGTTACTCCTAAAAAGCCTATTCATCAAGAGACTCAAAAAATTGCCGATTTATATTCTACAAATGGATTTGGCGAATTAACATCTAATGGATCTACAACCAATGTATCTACTTTTAAAAGTAACGAAACGACTTACGCTTTAAATAGTCAAAAACGAGACACAGCAACAGTTGATAATAAGTTATTAGATCCAATAACCGCAGCTTCTTCTCAAAAAATGGATGTTAGTCAGTCATTTTTAGAAAACTTAGTTGGCTTTCTTAAACAAAAGTTTTAACATGAAAACAACAATTTATATTCATTAAAATTGTCCCTATTAGTATATTTTTTATTGCTTAGTAAGTGACATAGCGATTTTTTACCTAAGAAAAAGGTTTGTAATTTAAGGGGATGAACGCTGGTATTATAATTTTTGCAAGTCCTAATTGATTTTGAATAATTGCTCCCAATCCAATCATAAAGAATTAGTCTAATTTGAATTAAATCTAATCTATTATTTAGAACAGGGAAACCCAAGTTATCGACGATTGTTTCTCTATTCTATATTTTTTATTTTTTATATTTAATTTTCATGAAAAATTATATTATTGTAAATAAAAAACATACATAAACAAAGTATTTATTTACGTGAACATAAAAGCAGTATGATATCTGAAAAAAATTAACTTCAATAGTATTCTATATTTATTTACTCTTACTTTTTTGCCATTTTACACTACCCATTTTCAGTACAAAAAATAACATTATAATTGATAAGAAATTATGAATAATCTCATTTAATATAGGAGCTTAAATCCGTGCAAATAACAAACAAGAGAGAAAATTAAAATCAGAATATACACGGATTTAGTTATAGTCAAAATTATTTTAAGATGATATATAACCAGTGGGTGCATTCTCGTATTGGGAGCCGGCGATTCTAATGATTCGTGGAATTTTAACAAATGTATAAAAGAAGAATTTCTATTAAAATATTCTTTTTCTATAGATATATGTTGCAGATGTTCTCCGTTTTCAAGAAACGTTATTAGCCTGTACATAGAGTTATAGTAGCATTACATTCTTGTTTGCTTCTTCAATTGCATTCAAAAAAGTATCTCCTGACTGCTGCAACCGCTAGTCTGGACTTTTAAGGAAAGACCTATTAATTAAGGAAACAAAGTATGAGCCATCCGGAAATGATGGTATCGAGTGAATTACTCGATGAATTTAGAACTTGTACTCAAATACAATATAGTGGCAAATTAAATATCAAAAGTTCCAAAGGGCATAAGTGGATATTTTATTATCGACTGGGACGTATAGTTTGGGCTTCTGGGGGAACTCACCCCTTCCGACGTTGGCGGAGACACATGACTCAACATTGCCCAGAGCTTGATATTGACAACATGCAGTTTAATTCCAAAGAAATATCAAAATCAAACGATTACTGGGACTATAAACTCTTAGAACTTTTGCATGAAAAGCAAAAAATCAAGCGCGAACATATTAACTCCATTGTAGAAAAGACTATAGCAGAACTGCTGTTTGATTTAGCTCAACAGGCGCATTTCAATCAAATTCAGTGCGATCGCAGTGCTGATGTGATACTGGAAGCGCCTATGAGCTTTACAAGTGCAGATATGTCTTTGAAATTTATGCAAGACACGTGGAAAAATTGGTCAGAAGCAGGTTTGGCGAATTTTTCTCCTGATTTAGCGCCTATTCTACGCAGAGCCGAACAACTAGAGCAAATGGTGAGCCCGGCTGTCTACAAGAACTTTGTGAATTTAATGAACGGCAAATATACCCTGCGAGATTTAGCCGTAAAAATGAAGCAAAATCCCTTACCTATAGCCCGTTCTTTATTACCTTATGTCCTCAAAGGTATCATTGAACTGATAAAAGTCCCTGATTTGCCTTTCAAGATAGCTGAAGGTCAAAATATATCGACTTCACAACCGACGGAAGCAGAAGCACCGCGTGGCCCGTTGATAGCCTGTGTGGATGATAGCCCTCAAGTTTGTCAAATGCTCGAACAAATTATTATTCCTCATGGATTGAGGTTTATTAAAATTCAAGATCCCGTACAGGCTTTACCAATTTTGATTGAGAATAAACCAGACCTAATTTTTTTAGATTTGGTCATGCCAGTTGCTAGTGGTTACGAAATTTGCGCTCAATTGCGTCGGATTTCAGTTTTTGCTAATACACCAGTGATTATACTGACAGGTAGTGATGGTTTATTTGATAGAGTACGTGCCAAGGTAGTAGGCTCTACCGATTTTATTACTAAGCCTGTAGTTGCTGATAAGGTAATAGGTATAATACGCAGGTATATACAATCTTCATCATCTGCTAAGAGCGATCCAAATACAGAAACTTTGTCATTTGAACATTCTTGATACCCGTTGCTTTTACAAGCAAAATAGCTGTTTTTGTGCCAAATATTTTAGGTACATACTTGTTGTTTATATATCTTAACGAAGCCACACACAATTTAAATCTTGAATAAACTGAAGCATAAGGGTTTTTACTGAAGCTTAATTAACTTTAGATGCATGAAAATTAGATAAAGTTCAAGTTTGATTGCCGTTTTTTCATTGTTAAATAATTTTGATAGGTGATTGCTATGAGTACTATTTTGGTTGTTGAAGACGGTTTAACTGATATGCAGGTGATTAGGAGTTATTTAGAGCAAGCAGGCTATAGTGTGATGGGAGCAACAAGTAGTGAAGAAGCTCAGGACAAAATCACTCAAAATAAGCCCGATCTCATATTTCTTGACGTAATATTACCTGGTAAAAGCGGGTTTGAAATTTGTCGAGAACTAAAGGATAATCCCAATACCAGCACAATACCAGTCGTTTTCTGTTCTACAAAAAACAGCGATGTGGATAAGATGTGGGGTGATATGTTAGGTGCCGATGCTTATCTTTCTAAGCCAGTGCAAAAGGAAGAATTGGAAGGAGTATTACAAAAATTGAAGAAATAGCTATTAGTATCTCCTTCATCCATTAATAATCTGAATAATTACCTATAAGGAACAATCATCTTGGATAGCTCAGAAAAGTTTTTAAGCTTTAACTTGGGTGTTAAAGATACAGCAATTATTCCTTTGCAAAATGTGACAGAAATTTTACCTGTATCTTTAAATGAAGTCTGCTCCGTTCCTCAGATGCCAAGCTGTGTATTTGGTATCTATAATTGGCGCGGCGAAATGCTTTGGTTAATTGATTTAGAAGAAATGCTAGGCTATTTACCTTATTCATATGGTAGTAGCTTTGTGTCAAAAATGATGGCAATTATAGTTGAAAAAGAAGGTAAATCTTTAGGATTTGTGGTACGGCAGATTATGGATATTGAAGAATTTAATTTAACACAAATGAAGCCACCATCACCAGAATTATTTTCTCAAGAGGTGGCTCCTTTTTTACAAGGATATTTTATTAATTCTTCAGAAGAAATGATTATCAATTTAGATGCCAATGCAATCCTTAAATCTCCTTTATGGTCAATTCATAATTAAATTTAAGTAATTAAGTAGCTCGGTGTTGAAAATAGTAATTAGAAATAGTGAATAGTGAGTAGTGAATAGCGTTCGCGGAGCGTGTCCGTTAGGACATAAAGTGCGGTCTTGGGGTCTCCCCAAGTGGAGCAACTTTTCAAGAGAGTGAGTA
>JBCCSG010000040.1:0-31501 GCA_039200565.1 Cyanobacteria bacterium P01_D01_bin.50
CAATGGTAATACTAGTGCGGGAGAAAGCTATGTAGTGTTTGGCTCCTCCAATGGTTTCACTCAAAGCCTTGACTTATCCTCCCTTGACGGCAGCAACGGCTTTGTTATCAACGGTATTGATCGCGGTGACAGATCTGGCAGCTCTGTAAGTAGTGCCGGGGATATCAACGGTGATGGTGTGGACGATCTGATTATCGGCGCAAGATTAGCATCTCCCAATGGTAATACTAGTGCGGGAGAAAGCTATGTAGTGTTTGGCTCCTCCAATGGTTTCACTCAAAGCCTTGACTTATCCTCCCTTAACGGCAGCAACGGCTTTGTTATCAACGGTATTGATCGCGGTCACAGATCTGGCTACTCTTTAAGTAGTGCCGGCGATATCAACGGCGATGGTGTGGACGATCTGATTATCGGCGCACCATTCGCAGCTCCCAATGGTAATAGTAGTGCGGGAGAAAGCTATGTAGTGTTTGGTGTGGCTGATAACGTCGTAGATAACACCGCACCCACAATAAACCAAGAAATCGTAAATCAAACTGCAATAGTAGACTCAGTATTTAGTTTCACCATCCCAGAAAGCACCTTCACTGATGCAGATGAAGGAGACGAACTAACCTACTCCGTAACACTAGCAGATGGTAGCCAATTACCAGATTGGTTAACCTTTAATCCAGAAACTGGCATCATCAGCGGAACTCCACCATCAGCGCAAGTTGAGACTCCCCTCGACATTAAAGTTGTCGCCACAGATTTAGCAGGAGAAACCGCCGAAGATACCTTTACTCTCTCCGTAGAAAATAATGTTCAATTAATCAAAGGAACAGAAAAACGTGACAGGCTCAAAGGTACCGAAGGTGAAGATGAAATCTACGGTTACGAAAAAAGAGACTTAATCAAAGGTAGAGACGGAGACGATTTCCTTGATGGAGGTAACGACAGAGACAGAGTTTTCGGCGGTGATGGTGACGATACTGTAATGGGTGGTTATGGAGACGATCTCGTCAGAGGGAACAACGGCAACGATTTAGTTTACGGAAATGAAGGTAGAGACATACTCGGAGGCGATGATGGAAATGATACTTTAATTGGCGGTGACGGCAACGATCGCATTCGCGGCGGTGATGGCGACGATGTTTTAATTGGTGTTGATTATGAGTTCATGGAAGTCATAGATGGAGGTGAAATGCCTATGCCTTTCTTCCGTGAAATTGATAGACTCCGAGGTGGTGACGGTGAGGATACCTTTGTTTTAGGCGATGAAGAATATGGTGCTTTTTATGACGATATGAACCCCTTCACGAGCGGTAAATCTGACCATGCCCTGATTGAAGACTTTAAGCTTGGAGAAGATACCATTCAACTTTATGGTAGTGAAGAAGATTACTATCTCAGTAAAACTCGTGGAGGTATGCGTATATTTAAGTACGGTTATATCGATTTTGAATATATGGAGCCAATAATTATCGAAGACGAATTTGAGCCTAAAGATGAATTGATTGGGGTAATTAAAGGTAGAGCAGGTAGAAGTTTTGGAGAAGGTGATATTAGTGAACTTGGTGAAGAATTTATGGGAGCATTTACTTTTGTTGGAGATAGCATGTCTATGCTACCTGAAAATCCTACATAACATAACCGCGATGGAAATGATTTGAGTCTTTTGATTTAAATAAATTCATACACTTGAGGATTCCTAGTTGAGAAACTGGGAATCTTTTTTAAGTAGGGTGTGTTATGGCTTTCCAAGGTATGAATGTTTTGAGTCAATGGGGATTTGCCATAACGCACCATTCAATATGAACAGGAATCGCCGCAATTGTCACAAAACCTCGGTTGGTGGCGTACTACAAGCTGTGGTATTTTTCCTTTACCAATAACCCACCATTCAAAATAAATCTTAAGTAGGGTGTGTTATGGCTTGCCAAAGTATGAATGGTTTTAGTCACTCAGAATTTGCCATAACGCACCATTCAATCCCTATGATTTTATTCATTCAACTTATCGAGGAATAGCCGCTCCGAAAAATAACAACGCACCAAAAGCGATAAGCCTTCGGCATGCGCGGAGCGATCGCCACAAAGCCAAAATTTAATATATATCACGTGTTACTACCGAAGATAGATGATTAAAAAACAGAAGACAATAGTTTTAATCCAAAATAAATTCAAAAAATAATTTTACAAATGGCTATTTTAAATTTTAACGCTGCTTCAACTGATAGTAACCCAATTAATGTTTTTATTAACGAATTTCACTACGATAATATCCGTAATGATCGCAATGAATTTATTGAAATTGCGGGTACTGCCGGAACGGATTTAACTGGATGGTCAATTGTTCTCTACAATGGAAGCAATGGAAGAAGTTATGATACCGTTATTTTGAGTGGGACAATTTCCGACCAAAATAATGGTTTTGGTACAGTTGCTTTTGATACCAAACTCCAGAATGGAGCGGATGGTATCGCCTTAGTAGATAATAACGGTAATGTATTACAATTCCTGAGTTATGAAGAAAGTTTCACTGCAGTTGGTGGTGCCGCTGATGGAATGACTAGTAACGATATTGGCGTTTCTCAAACAGCCACAACTCCTGAAAATAGTTCTTTGCAACTACAGGGTACTGGTACCAAATACTCAGATTTTAATTGGGCTGTTGTTAATGCTAGTAATACTAAGGATAGCATCAACACAAGTCAGACTTTTACCAATGGAGATGATTCCTTATCCGGCGGAGGAGATTCCTTATCCGGCGGAGGAGATTCCTTATCCGGCGGAGGAGATTCCTTATCTGGTGTAGGAGATTCCTTATCTGGTGTAGGAGATTCCTTATCTGGTGGAGGCGATTCTTTATCCGGTGGAGATGATTCCTTATCTGGTGGAGGAGATTCTTTATCCGGTGGAGGAGATTCTTTATCTGGTGGAGGAGATTCTTTATCCGGTGGAGATGATTCCTTATCTGGTGGAGGAGATTCTTTATCCGGTGGAGGAGATTCTTTATCCGGTGGAGATGATTCTTTATCCGGTGGAGATGATTCCTTATCCGGTGGAGATGATTCCTTATCCGGTGTAGGAGATTCCTTATCCGGTGTAGGAGATTCCTTATCCGGTGCAGGCGATTCCTTATCTGGTGGAGATGATTCCTTATCCGGTGGAGGGGATTCCTTATCTGGTGGAGGCGATTCCTTATCTGGTGGAGGAGATACCTTATCTGGTGGAGGAGATACCTTATCTGGTGGAGATGATTCCTTATCTGGTGGAGATGATTCCTTATCCGGCGGAGGGGATTCCTTATCTGGTGGAGGCGATTCTTTATCTGGTGGAGGCGATTCCTTATCTGGCGGAGTAGATTCCTTATCTGGCGGAGGAGATTCCTTATCCGGTGGAGGAGATTCCTTATCTGGTGGAAACGACACCTTACCCGGCGCTACTCCTATCCAAAGAAGGAGAGGTAAAAACAAATTCCTAGGTAGCGCAACAAACGATGAAATAAGTAGCGGTACAGGAAATGACTTCATCAACGGTAAAGACGGCGACGATGTACTTGATGGAGGTGCAGATAAAGATAGAGTTTACGGCGGTAATGGTAACGACAATTTAAGCGGTGGTACAGGAAAAGACTACCTCAACGGTGGAAAAGACAACGATACACTTGACGGAGGGGCAGGTAGAGACAGACTTTTCGGCGGTGATGGTAATGACGACTTAAGTGGTGGTGCTGGAAAAGACTACCTCAAAGGTGGCGATGGTAACGATACTTTAACTGGTGGTAGCGGTAACGATCGAATTTCTGGTGGTGAGGGTTCAGATTCGATCACTGGTGTAGATTTTACTACTTTTGGTGCCGGTGAAGTTGATCGACTCCGAGGAGGTGGAGATGCTGATATATTTGTTTTAGGTAATGAAAACCGTGCTTTTTATTTAGATGAAGGTAAATCCGACTACGCCTTAATTAAAGACTTCGATCTCGAAGAAGAAGATAGGATTCAACTTTACGGTACTGCAGAAGATTACTCTATTGAAGTTTCTCTTGGAAGTACCTATATTTACATGAAGGAAGATAGTGTTGATGAATTGATTGGCAAAATTAAAGGAGTTAGTCTCGAAGATATGAGCCAAGGATTTACTTTTGCTGTTGATCTTCGTTGACGATCGCTACTTGTAATTAAAACTATTTTGAAAAGGTTCCTAGTTATTAGATTAGGAACCTTTTTTGATCGGGAATTTCCGTCTTTGTTGAATAGAATAGGTAACTACGCCCGCCCTTTGGGCACCCCTCTCCTTATTAAGGAGAGGGGATGGCGGTGAGGTTTTACTTAAGAAGAGGGATGTAGGTAGGTAAAAACAAGGTGAGATAAAAATCTGATTCCATTCAACTGAAAACCGCTATATAAGCCATACAAACTCAGCATATTCAAGTAATTAAAATTGTACGTATCAATACGTGTTTTCTAGTATAAACGAGAATAAATACGTAATCATGCTGATGCTATAGGTAAAAGCGATAGATTATATTATTTTGAAGTTATTATCATTTATTTTTAATATTTTCATAAATATAAATAAATTTACCTAAATAGAAGTGAACTTTATGATTCAGAATTAATTTCTCAAATGTCGATAAAAATTAAGGTCGGTATTCTCATTTCATCATTTTCAATATGCTTAGCTTTCAATAATCAAATAGCTTTCGCGCAAAAAGCAAATTCATTCTTAAAACACAAATATCAATCTTCTATAAAATTAAAACTCAATCAAACAACGCCAATCTTGACAGCTACAAATGTTGATCAAGAACAATTAAAACTAAAACTAAATTCTCACTTATCAAATAATAGACAACAGAAAATAGATCCAAAATTATTGGATAATTCTTTCTATATTTATCAAAAAAATATTGTAGATTCAGTCGATTTTTTGATCGCCAACTGGGATTTTAACGATACAAACTCTAAATTATCTAAAAAACAATCATTAACAGAGATACTAAAAGCTAGCAAATTAGCTCAACAGAGAGAAGTAAAACCATCAGAAAAATCTGATTTCAACTTAAAATTAAAATATATTATCCCGCCAAAAACTGCTTCCCTAGAAAAACTTAGTCCTTTTACAACTACTTTACCTTTAAATGGTGTACCGATTAGTCATTTAACTCAATGGGAATTATATAGCGGTACAAATTTCGGAGACGATATCAATACAACTATTCTTGGTGGTGGCATTGTTAAACTTAATGGACAAGTAACAGAAAGTTTGACTAGAAATAATATTTATACAGTAGATCAAAAAGCTACTTATTTACAATCACAAACAGTAAGAGAAACTAGAAAAGTCGAAGTAACAAGTAACGATCCACAAACTTTACTTGGTACACAAATGCAAATGAGTCTTACCGCTTCTTGTGTAAATAACGAAAATTCTGACGATCAAAAATGTAGTTTTACCCCTGGGATAGTTACAGATAGAGACAGCATCGATCCTGATTTATTTGTACCAACTCGTATTGTCCAAAGCTCTAATATGGGGGAGGTAGTAACTGCCGAATCTCTAGCAGTGATGGAACTTCCAGGATTTCAAACCGGAGCAAATGGGCAAGAAGTTGGATTAGATTTATACTTCCCTAATTCAGGAACAACTCCTGGTAACACTCAAGGGAATCAACTTTTTTATGAGAGGAAAGAAGAAATTGATAATACTCAATTAGGCTTGTACTCTCAAGTTAGACAAATTGTAAAAGCCAACGATAGTAAAGCTGTTATTGGGCGTACAATTCGTGGCTTTGGATTGATAGCAGATAACGATAATTTATTGCTTAATTCTGCCGTACAGTTAGGGAATTTTATTTTACCCGATGTCAAACCCCGTCTTAATGGAAGCTCGAAAAAAGTTAATACAAATATTAATAAAAATCTATTTATAGCAGCAAATAACGTTAGACTTCCCACAAACAGTTTTACTTTTTATCATGCTGGAATCGGTTATGCTAATAGCCTCAAACCCGGTATAAAACGTCGCAGTCAAATTCCTAAAGCTAATTTTAATAGTGTTTGGATTGGAATGTCTCCAATTATTGAGCGTAGAATCGAGGGAATAAATCGATATCAACCTACTGGAGAGCAAAGAATATTATCAGAAGGAGGAGGAGAAGGGGGAGCAGATTCAAATGTCAGTTTAATTTCTGTTGCTAACGACCAAACTTTTTCTACTAATGAACTAAAAGATTTCTACACTCAAATTTATTTAACTAATTATGCTCAAGACGTTAATTTCGTCAATGGAAGTCGATATGTTGAAGATATTAAATATTATCCTCATATTAGTTTAACGGGAAATATTACCGGTTCCTTAGATTCCTTGAAATATTACGGAGGTGTAATTACGGGTACAACAATTAAAGGTTATTTTGGTGGCGATTATACTCGCAAGACTTCTGGTGGCTTGACTTTTTCCACGGGGGGAATTGGCTATATTAATCCCGATAGAGACTATTTTAGTCAACTATTTAGTAATATTTCCCAAAAAATCCGCCTAGGGAAAAAATCTAATTTAGTTTTTTCTAGTGGTTTAAACTATGCTTTAGACAGAGAAAATCGCATTGGAGAAATAGAAAGTGAATCACCTGCAAGTTTTTTTACAGTAGGAGCAAAAGCGAATTTAGGTAGTTTTTATATAGGTTTAGTAAACTACTTTGAAGACATTTTTCCTAACTCTATAGATAACACTTTATTAATAAATTTAGGTATTAATTTTGGCTATAGCTTTCGCTTAACTGGTTACTATACTCCTGTTAATGAAACTTCTAGCCGTTCTCGTTATGGAGCTACTGCAAAATTGAGATTAGGTGGTAAATATAATAGTCCAACGCTATCTGTTTCTTGGACAAATAATGATTATGATTTAGGTGAAGATTCCGAAGGAAATAAAATCAATTTTACTGACAATATATTCAAAGTATTATTCAGATTTGGAGCGCCAGGAAACCCATTTAATCAAGTAAATAATAAACGGCGTTTGCGACGGAAGAGAAATAATCTGATAGATAGATTATGGAGACAACGGAGAAAACTTAATCCGGTTACTGAATAAATTTTTAGCTTTTACGATAGGCGTTCACCGCAGGTGCGGCTCAGCCGACACCCTTGGGTGTATCCCGAAACATTCTCTCTACAAAATAATTTTCCCCTCTCCTTACTATTGAAACTAACCTCACTCCCTTCCCCTCTCCTTGTTAAGGAGAGGGGTGTCCGATAGGACGGGGTGAGGTTTTTATATTGCGATCGCACCGCAAGCTTTCTCCTGGATGTTGGGATTACCTCGTTCCACAATTCCCTGAAGGATATCGATGCAATTTATTAGACAAACAAATAGAGACGCAACCTGAAGCTACGTCTCCGATAACATTTGAATTTTAGATTGTCAGATAATTGCTAACAAAGTAAAGGCTCTTTT
Organism: Cyanobacteria bacterium P01_D01_bin.50; assembly: GCA_039200565.1. Taxonomy (GTDB): domain Bacteria; phylum Cyanobacteriota; class Cyanobacteriia; order Cyanobacteriales; family Nostocaceae; genus Rivularia. The sequence continues at coordinate 7,446 of JBCCSG010000040.1, forward strand.
TACGATCAATTATGGAACTGGAGCTGTTGCACCTCCATCAGGAATTGTAACAAGAACATCTTCACTCTCAGTACCCAACTGAATAGTGGCAGAGCCTGTCAAATCATTAGCTTGTGCAGTTGTAAGATCGGGATCTTCGCCACCAACCATTGCAGCAAGAGTTGGATCTCCTATATCTGTCATTTGGATAGCACCAGCAGAACCTAAAGCAAAGGCTGAATTAAAATCATTAGCAACATCATTAAAAGCGGCAGCTGATGCATCGTTTTTACCCACAGCAGCAGCTACAGCAACCCCAGTAACAGCACCAGCTTCGATGGTGAATGCAGCAGCACCAGCAGCACCACCTTCACCAGCAAAAGCAGTTGAAGATAGACTAAATAGACTTGTAGCAGCAGCAAATAAAGAAATAAATAGTTTTTGACCGAATTTCATCAAAAGATTCCTCTTCTCTTAAGTATTATTTGTCAAATTAATCAAGCACAACATCTTCATCGCAGTTGATGCTTTCCCGTTCGGACTCATACAATACAGTTTACTGATATTTTAAATACATTAATAACCGAATAATCACTTAAAATTGAAATACCGTTTTTTTGATAAAAATGATAAAATTTGGCAAATAAACTTGAATTTTTTCATTTAAGCTCAATACAATCAAATTGAAGTTTAGTATTAAAAAATTATTATTTTTATGTATTTAAGCTGATAAAAAATAACTACATATTTATGGCTGTGTGAAGCGATCGCTCGAACCATGCGTCAGCGGCTTATCGCCATCATTTATAGTTCGTATTATTGCTCTAATGATTAAAGTATCTACAAGGTATATCTATAATCAGACATCGGAATTTTTTTACAAAATCCTCCCCAGCCTGTAAGCCTGGGGCTATTGTTACAAAGCTTGCCTCCGCAAGCTAGAAAAATCATAACGATTATTCGCCAGGCTTGGTTTGTGCAAAGCCACCATCATAAGACGCAGGCTATTTTCTCTGCAAAAATTTATTTTTCCGACTAATATCGTCGCCAGCATATTGCTAAGCTGCTACGCATTTAATTTGTATATTACTAGCGAGCAAGATGCTGGCACTACAAGTTTTTCAAATTTTTGCATTATTCAATGCCCGCTGCACATCAGCTTACACCTCTACCAATATCCAACTAAAACGCAATTTTTCGGTATTATTAGAATAATCCTAACTTCTTAACAAAATCGCCCGTACTATTTTCGAGTACGGGCGATTTCCCTATATCAAAATTCTCTTTCTTTGCTTCGCAGAGGATTATATTAGATTCAAGTGAAATTCAGGAATGCCTGCGATTGTTACAATACCCGGTTGGAGCTTTACTCTGTGCAGTCTTATTACTGCCTTCATATTTGCTCATAACGTCACGCACCCTACATGAAAAATGTGTCAATTGTAGCCATTCCCAAACATAATAATTGGGTTACGAACTTTGCTGATCCAACTTCAACACCGCCATAAAAGCTTCCTGAGGAACATCAACTGTACCCACAGACTTCATCCGCTTCTTACCTTTGGCTTGTTTCTGCAAAAGTTTCTTCTTACGACTAATGTCACCACCGTAACATTTCGCTAACACATCCTTCCGCAATGCTGGAATATGTTCACTGGCAATTATCTTACTACCGATCGCCGCTTGAATTGGTACCTTAAATTGGTGACGGGGAATTAATTCCTTCAACTTCTCAGCCATCGATCGCCCAACATTATAAGCTTTATCTCGATGAACAATCATCGCTAAAGAATCAACTGGATCACCGTTGATCATCAAATCCAACTTCACCAAATGATTTTCGCGATAACCAATCAACTGATATTCCATACTCGCATAACCGCGCGATCGCGATTTCATCTGATCGAAAAAGTCCGTAACAACTTCGGCTAAAGGTAACTCGTAGGTTAACGTTGTTCGCCCTTGAGTCAGATATTTCATGTCTTTAAATATACCCCGACGACCTTGGGATAACTCCATCAAGGTTCCTACATAGTCTTCAGGTGTAATCATTTCTACTTTAACGTAGGGTTCCTCCATTTTTTCCCGTTCGTTGGGTGAAGGTAGATTAGCGGGGTTATCAACGTAAATTACTTCGCCTTTATTAGTATTTACACGGTATATTACCGAAGGAGCAGTAATAATTAAGTCTAAATTATACTCACGTTCCAAACGTTCTTGGACAATTTCCATGTGCAGCAAACCCAAGAACCCACAACGGAAACCAAAACCCATAGCACTGGAAGTTTCTGGTTCAAATTGTAAAGCTGCATCATTAAGCTTAAGTTTATCTAAAGCTTCGCGTAAATCCTTAAATTGGTCGGAGTCGATGGGAAACATCCCACAAAATACCATCGGGTTAGCTTCGGCATAACCGGGTAAAGGTTCCGGTGCTTTAGCCTTACTTAAAGTGATGGTATCGCCAACCCGGGCATCTTCAACAGCTTTAATCGCCGCCGAAAGATAACCTACCTCCCCAGCATGGAGTTCGTCTACTGGTACTTGATTGGGAGAAAGAACTCCAATTTCATCAATCTCATATTCCTTACCAGAAGCCATCAGATAGATTTTATCGCCTTTCTTCAGCGTCCCATCCATCACCCGGAAATATACAATTACTCCCCGGTAAGTATCATAATAGCTGTCAAAAATCAATGCCCGTAAAGGCTGATCGATGGTATTTTCGGGCTGGGGTATTCGTTCGACAATCGCTTCTAAAATTTCGGGAACCCCAATTCCTTCCTTAGCAGAAGCAAGAATCGCACCGCTGCAATCCAAACCGATAACTTCTTCAATTTCACCAGCAACTCGGTCAGGTTCGGCACCAGGTAGATCTATTTTATTTAGAACCGGGATAATTTCTAAATCATTCTCGATCGCCAAATAAACATTAGCTAAGGTTTGAGCTTCCACACCTTGAGAAGCATCTACGACTAAGAGTGCCCCTTCACAAGCTACCAAACTGCGGGACACTTCGTATGAGAAATCAACGTGACCGGGAGTATCAATAAGATTCAGTACATACTCCTGACCATCATTTGCCTTGTAATTCATCCGGGCCGCTTGCAGCTTAATGGTAATGCCGCGCTCCCGTTCCAAATCCATATTATCGAGAAACTGCTCCTTCATCTGCCGATTTTCCACCGTACCAGTGGTTTGCAGAAGACGGTCAGCTAAAGTTGATTTACCGTGGTCAATGTGAGCGATAATGCAAAAATTACGAATGCGAACTGCGGGAACGTCAGTCATATACTTTTAAAGCTATATTCTGCAACCTTTATGAAAAAAAGCCTTTTACTTAACGTATTGTAATGCGTATCGAACAAACACGCTGCCCAAAGTCATCGGATTGATTAAGTCAAGGGGGTGTAGAGCTCTTACTTTGCTCATAAACTTTGACCTATAATTGCTTCTTACTGATAACTTTAGGCTGCCGCCAAGTAACGGATATAAAGATTTTTAATCTAAAATCTAAAATCCACAATATAAAATGCTATAGCTATTTACCTTAAAAGCTAAGGAACTCACTCACAAAACATAAAAGACTATTTATAGGTACTGGTATTGTTATGGAGGGGGCTTACAATAAACATGAGTGTACACCCGCTCTTTCATAGAAGGGGCTTTGTGCCTCTTACGATCATATTGCTGATGGACAATCGTCTTAACTAACTACTTCCGCGCTTGCGTTCGTTAAAAGTCTGGCATTTTAGCATTCAAAAGCATTATTTTCTCTAGCTTTGACGTTTTACGAATGGTTGGTTTATTTCCGTCGTGCTGTACTAGGTTGTAGCGGATGTAGAATTTCCTATTCTTTGGGATGGGAGGTTAGTTTCAAGCTCTAGAAAGCAAGGCTTAAATACTTAATTTAAGCCGCCCTTATGTTCAATTTTTCAGGGTTGTAGACAGTGCGTATTAATTTCCTACGTTGTTTGAGTTATTATGCCGTGACGATTTTCGCCAGCTTGTAGCCGCGAGCCCTAATAATTAATATAAAGGCGAAACGTGCTATTAGCCGCAGGTAAACTTTACACCTTTATAATTTTGCACTAACCATGCAACGAGGGTTACAATTTCTTCCGCAAAAAAATGGGCAGGGGCACCCCAAGAAATTTTTTCTTCTAAAAAATTTTTTGGGGATCCCTGGGCAGGCTTATTTATTGGCAAATGCCGGACATAACACGAGTTAACTTGTTTTAAAGCCACTTGAGCATTTTCAGATTACATCTCGGGGAGGCTATTTCTAGAATTTACTAGTTTTTTAGCCTCTTATCGTCAAAAGTGTTACGAGGCGTAAGGCAGTGCCTTCAGTAAGTGCCTGTTGATAATATTAACGGGTACCCATGATATTACCGATTCAGATCGCCAAAGTGAACGCACAGCGTCTCCCTTTGCGAGAAAGCTAACTTAACCTGAATCGGGGAATGGTTAAATTTACGACTCAAGAGCTTACTCAGCCCCATAAGAGATGGTTAAGAAATTAACCGAATCGTGTTTAATCCCCAAGCTGGAGCTATACAATTTCCACACCCTACTCTTGTTTTAGATGACTCGATGCAGGTAGCAGCAGTCGGGTAAATTAACAACATTGCCAACTGTAAGTAAAGCTGCCTATCCGGATTCCTTGGAACAAACAACGCGCAGAGATTATTAGCTATGAATATGAAAGAAAGACCTACCCCCCAAAACATGTTTTCCGAAAAGGTAGAAGTTGCTATCCGCTTGGACTCAGAGTTACTAGAAAAAATTAGTCACTTGAGTAACGATCCCTCTAAAGTGATTGAAGTTGCCCTGCGTCAATGGCTGCGCGGTGATATTCCTAGAGACGATGAACTGACGCGCACCCCCCATCGTATCAAAGTTCCACCAAGGGGTGAGTGGAACGATTGAGAAACATAATTTTTTACAACTAATTCCAGGAATACAATAAAAATCCCAAGCAAGTCTGCTAAAGCTGTAAAAATTTATGCCAAACTTTAAGCAGCTATTAGCACAACTTCTTTGGGCTACACTTATTCTATTTAACTCCAGTCATGAGTATTGCTGCGAATTCTGAACCACCACATGTATTGTCCGACAATCTAGAATCTGTTACCAATCGCACCGATGCGTTAGCTTGTCTGGGAGCTGAATTAGTGTACGTTCAAGATGCAACGGGGCGTTACTTAAAGTTTTATTGGCAGCAAAGCGAACGTTTGGGATTAAACCCAGAAAAAATCGTTGACGATACCGCCAACTCCGAAAGCTTTTTCCCTGTGGATAAAGCCAGCTATTTGAAACGGTTGGAGCAGGTATTAGTCAGTTTAGTGCCACAAAAATGCCAGTGTTGGTTTAGCTACTCCCAAGGGAGCGTAGAATTGGAGTTGCTGATAACTCCGATAATGCCAGTTTTAGGCAATGCTGCAACATCAGTACTAGTAATGGGAAGATTGTTGCAAATTGCAGCCAGCAAAAGTCAAATCAAGCCAACACCAGAATCTACAAACAGTGAGGATAATATACGTTCGCAGCAATACCAGAAACTGATCGATAATGTGACCAGAAATATTCGGCTAACCCTAGATTTAAACATCATTTGGCAGCAAACAGTTGATAGTTTAGGCACAACATTACAACCGACTAGATGTATAATTTTTCCATATTATGGCAGAAAAAAAGTAAGTGTAATTGCTGAATATTGTCAGCCAACCGTTAACTCAATGTTGGGAACGGAAATAGATATAGCTTCTGAAGTAGGATTTACTCAAGCCTTAAATACTCTCAAGCCAGTTATAGTAGAGCAAACAGAAGATTCTGTGTTTCAAACTGATAAACTTTTAGTAGTTGCAACATCCCATCAAGAACAACCTAATAGTTTAATAGCTGTGAGTTTAGACGGGGAATGTTCCTACTTATCAACAAAAGAACTTGAATTAACCAAAGAAGCAGCAGATCAAATTGGCACGGCAATTGCTCACGCCACCTTATATAAGGAATTAGAAGTAGCGCGTCAGCAAGCAGAAGATGCTTCCCGCCTCAAAAGTGAGTTTCTTGCCAACGTTTCTCATGAAATCCGCACACCATTAAATGGCATGATTGGCTTTTTAAAGCTAATTTTAGACGGAATGGCAGATGATGCGGATGAACAATCCCTTTTTCTCGGAGAAGCTCATAAATCATCCCTACACCTACTTGATGTTATCAATGATATTCTCGACTTTGCCAAAATAGAAGCAGGCAAAATGGAGTTAGAACTTAGCCCAGTAAAACTGGATGAGTTGTTTAATGACGTAGAAAACTTCATGCGCCTTCAAGCAGAACAAAAAAATCTGTATTTCGGGATGCAGTTACCTCAAACAAATGATGAAATTATCGTTTACAGCGATTACCTCCGTCTCAAGCAAATAATGATCAATCTGGTGGGTAACGCCATCAAATTTACCCATGAGGGACACATAACCGTCACCGCCGATGTAGTTCGTAAAAAAGTAGTATTTAAAGAGCAAGAATTTCCTGGTATGGTAAAAGTGAAGGTCGTAGATACAGGCATCGGCGTTTCTTTAGACCAGCAAGATAAATTATTTCAATTATTCTCCCAGGTAGATGGTTCTCGCACCCGTCAATATGGTGGTACCGGCTTGGGATTAACCATATCTCAGAAGTTAGTAGAAGCAATGGGTGGCGAAGTACATTTTTACAGTCTGGGTGAAGGGCTTGGTTCCACAGTTACCTTTACAATACCCCTATACCAGCAACCAGTCATGGTGTCAACTAGTGACGATCGCTCAGAAGAATGAAGAAAATTTTCGGATAAGGGGATAGGAGTAACTCCTAACTCCTAACTCCTAACTCCTAACTCCTTACTTCTTACTCCCAACCATATGATAAGTGTTTAACCGGACATGATATAACTCCTAACTCCGCCAGTTACTTACAGCCCTTCCAAAAGCTGCTTGATTTTCGGCTGCTGCTGCTCTTTAAATTTATCTGGGAATTTCAAATAAACTGTAATTTTACCAGTTTCATCCTTTTCTATAGTATCAATTTCGGCAATCAATCGATTTGCTTTTAAGCTATTTGATTCTTTGCTCAAGACTAAACCAACAGCTGGTTTGATATTTTGTATGTTTTGCAAATCTTTCTCTCCAAGCACCTTATGGGAAGATTTGGCTTTTGTACTGTCTAATTTTAGGCACAACCCTTTGACTCCAAGTTCAGTGGTTACCCCAATGAAGCGATCGCCATCTAAATATAACTCGGTAGCGGCAAGCACTTTTTTGCGTATCTGTTTTTGTTTGCTTGTTTTTACATCCCCTAAAGAACGAACCAAGCTAGTAGCAATAAATCCTAGGGAAGCAATTGGTTGATCGGCATATTTACGCTTTTGATAGTACCACTCTTTGACATCAGAATATAAAACTAAGGTTAAGTCATCTTTTTGGGCTTGGGTAAGATTACTAAAATCAATTGCCAGGTGATTTCGTGTTTTGCTAATGGGAGATAATCTTACAACTCTTGCAGTTAAAGATACTTTTGCACCAAAGTCCCCCGTCATCTCCATATCTATTTCATCCGGTAAGTTCGGCGATGAATCTAAGGCAATTAGAGCACCAGTTTCGGAAATATTTACTGTTTCGCCGGTAATGGTTTGGTTACCACTGGAAATCTTTACGGGAAGAAGTCGTTGTAACCTGTGTTCCTTACGGCTTTGAGGTCTTTCGTAAGCAACCAACAACGCAGCAATCAGTAAAATTAGGTTCAAGCCACACCACATGGCGTTTACAAAAACAGCTTCCCAATCTTCTGGACTGAGCAATACCCAGAAGGGAACAGAAAGTAAAGCTAGAACTACCACTACTGTAACGATTATCAAACCGAGCATTGATTGCCAATCAAAGCTTCGTTCGGTAACGCTTACACCTTTATCAGTAACGTTAAAAGAACCTAACTTTGGATTAATTAACGCCAGCAATGTTACCCATCCCGCCTGGAAAGACATCACAAATTCAAAGACTTCATTCCAGAAGGTAAAACGAACGTATTTATAAATGATGTAGTTGGTAGTTAGGGAAAGAACAATATGAGGTATGGCATAGGCAAGAGTTTCCAAACCCAAACCTTGGACTGGGTTAACACCAAATAGTAAAAATAAGGTGGGAATGATTGCATATACTAGTCGAGGAAAGCCATACAGAAAGTGGGAAGTGGCGCTAAAATAACAAATCCGCTGGGGAATTGTTAATTTCAGTTTTGGGTTAAATAGAGGATTTTCCAGGCGGAGAATCTGCGCCATTCCTCTAGCCCAACGTATTTGTTGACCTAAGTACGCGGGGTAAGTCTCGGGGGCTAATCCCGCAATCATGATTTTATCGTAGTAGACAGATTTATAACCCAGCGAATGCAAGCGCAATGCTGTATGACAATCTTCTGTCACTGTTTCTACAGCAATTCCGCCGACTTCTAAAGCATAAGATTTACGAATTACTGCCGCAGAGCCGCAGAAAAATGCGGCATTCCAAAAATCGTTACCTTTTTGGATTACTTTATAAAATAGTTCGTTGTTGACGGGAATTCTACCATTGGTAAGCAAGTTGCGCTCGAAGGGATCTGGGTTATAAAACCAGTGGGGAGTCTGAACAAAGGAAACTTTGGAATCGTAGAAAAAGCCGACTGTATGTAAGAGAAATTGACGGGATGGAATGTGATCGCAGTCCAAAATTAATACCAAGTCGCCTTCTGTTTTCTCAAAGGCATGGTTAATATTACCTGCTTTGGCGTGATTATTGTTATCCCTGGTTACGTGGATACAACCAAGTTCGACACACATTTTTCTCAATTCTTCCCGTCTAGCACGGAATTTTTCCCGACGCGGATCGTCTTCTTTGTACCTTTCGGGACGGCCGTCATCTAGAATATAAACCTTTTTCTTGCCAGGAGTATATTCGCAAGCTAAGGCTGCTAGAGCAGTTTTACGAACAATCCCAACTTCTTCGTTATAGGTGGGAATGTAAATATCAACATTGAACCATTCGTCTGGTGGAATGTGAGCCAAATTAATTGGTTTACGTTCTTTGACTTGCAATGTTTGGAAATATGCCAGTACAAGGGTGAAAATCGCGTATAGCTCGGCGGCGAGTAGAACAACGCAGGCAATACCGTTAACCCAGGTATTAAAGTTTAGAGTGTAAGTGGTGCGGTAAAAAAGGTAACGCATGGTAGTTACCAAACTTAGCCACACCATAAATAAATGGTAATAGTGGCTAAGTTGTTTCGATGATTCGCTTTTTTCCGCTCTGACAACTAATTGACCTAGAACAATTAAAAATACTGCGATCGCTACTTGCTGCCATAATTCTAGTGGCGTAACAATCAATGGCACTGAAAGTATCAGTGATAACACTATCAACCATTTGAAGTTGCCTACACCAACTTTATCTAAAAAGCGGTCAAAAAATCTCGGTATAAGGTCAGTTAACCATACACCTGGATTAAATAAATTACGTTTTTTGCTGGGTTTAGTATGGGATGAATGGGACATCTTTCAGTTAGTATTTTGACTTTATGTGACTGCGTATATTACTCAAAACAAAGAAGATGAAACCTGGTAAAAATAAAAGTAATTCCATAGTCAAGGGTTCACATTAAAATTTTTATTCTTAAAAAAAATTAATGGGTGCCCGTCAAACAATTTTGGATTTTGGATTTACGATTTTAGATTGTCCCCATAAATAAATTTAGGGGCCCCTTGGATTTTGGATTTACGATTTTAGATTGTTCCATAGTTGAAACTAGGGGCCCCTCAACCATTCACAATCCAAAATCCTGTTGGGTAAAATCTAAAATTATTTTGGTCAGCTTCAAAATTTGTCTCTATCCAAAAATTAAATAGAAAATATACAATGTGTAGAGACGCAGTATTACGTCTCTACCAAATGTTTCTCTGCGTACAAATTTTCAGATGGCTATGTCATTTAGGGTGATGATTTTCAACTTTTAACACAGAGCCTGTCTATTTTTTATCACTCACATCTACACGCTTAAGATATAACTGAACAATGCCATACAGTATGAGGGATGCACCGACAATTCCCAAGGGTAGTAAGAGCCAATTTTCTTGCAGTAAACGAGATATCTGATTTAGTGGGTTGCTCTTCTCTATCCGACGGCTTTTAGGAGCATTATTGAAAAAGTCCAATTCAAAGGCATTCTCATCATAAGAATTGGGATCTTTTTCGTCGCTACTAATTAATACAGTGTCTTGCTTCAGACGGAAAAACCAGGGATCTCGAGCCAATACTTGCCGCACTCTGTCTAAGCCAGCTTCTGTTTGAGCAGTCAAAGCTAAAACTACGCGATCGCTATTCCAAGGAGAAATAATCTGTTTAATCATCCCTTGAGAATCTCTCGGTATTTGAAGTTTTACCTGTTCTTTTTGCTCTTCGTCACCAAATAAGCGGACAAATGACTGGCTCAAATTAAACCCTTGACTTTTTGCTAGTACTTCCGTCAGAGGAAAATTATTTTGCGTGCCAATCGCCACTATATGTGTATTGTCTCTTACTGTTCTGACTCCAGATAAAGTATTAGGAGTATAAACATCGAGTTTAACTGAAGGAGCTTGAGAAAGACGGCCTAAACGTTCGCTAAACTCCAATAAGGTAAGCACGTTTGTTTTGGAAGGATTTTCCGGTACAACAATGGTTGTTTTTGATAAATCCTGGGGAGAAGCAAAGGGATAACCAAATTGCAACAACTCTAGGTTGGGTAATGTCACAGAAGTTTCACGCTTTAAGTTGAAGCTGGTTTCATTATGTAGCGTGCCTGTAAGTTGTCGATCGGGAGCATAAAGACAGCTTTCGTTTTTAAAAGCTTCTCTGGCATTCATGCGAAAGAAGACTTCAATTTTGGAATTGGGTTTAATTAATTTTGCCGGTAAATCTACTTTTAAGGTTTTGCGACTCTCTCCCGATTTTGAAGACAAGCGCTCTCCACCAATGAAGTTACCATCAAGTAATACTTCAATCGCAGAGGTTCTGGGATTGAGTTGTGGTCCGTAGCTGTAGACTAAATTCATCGAGCTACCCCGTAAGAAGCGATCGTCTGGTAAAGCTCGAAAATCAATCTCAATTGGTGGCGCTCCAGATCCTCGTACTGTTACATCTGTGAATTTCTGCTCGTTTACAGTGTTGATTTCGCTGAGTTGGAAAGAGTTTTTCTCGGGTAAATAACGAGGCCATTCACGTTCGCCAGGAGTAGCTAATTCTGGAACTCGATCAACAACAACAACTTGACCAGTACCCATTTTACGGGTATCCGATTGTACCAAAAACTGAATTGCTTTTTCGACTCCTTTTTCTCCATTACCAGTGACAACTAAGATTGGAGCACCATTTTTGGTAGTGGTTAATATGAGAACTCCTCGATCGTCTGCGACGACGTTTTGTTCTTTATCGAGAATTTGATTCCCTTCAATTGTAATTGGTAAATCTAAATCTTCTAAAGCTGGTTGTTGGTTTGGAGTACCAATAATGACTAACTTTTGGTTAGACTTAATATTTGTGACATTCGATACTAATTCTGTATCCAAGGAGCGGAAATCTGCTTTTCTCCCCAATGAAGCTTGCAAACGAGATGCAGAAGTCAACCATTTTGGAGTAATCTGATTTGGCTGTAGGTAATTAATTTGATTGGATTCCAAACCCAAGTCGTCAAAAATCGGATAAGGATAACGGCTGAAGTTCTCAGGAGCTATCTTTCGTTTATAATTAAAAATTACTTTGGAATCCGGTAGAATCTCTGTCCAGAGATTTGGATCGTTGGGATTTGTGCAAGTCTCTGAATTATTTTGCTGGGCAATTATTTTGATTTCGTTATAGTTTTTAAGTAACTTTGGTGGAATATTGACCAATAATTGACCGAGTTGGGATTTTTTGCGATTGAGAGGTATGCTACCAACCGCTGTATCGTTAACCAAAATAGTCAAGCTTGAACGATTTGCGTAGAGCGCTGGTGAATGTTGAAAGCGAATTAAAGCTTTGGCATTCGCTATTTCCCAGTTGCGGGGACGAGTAAAACCGAGACGACTTTCAGAATAAATTCCTCGTAAACGCATCCGGTTACCCACAATCGGAGCGCGGTTAAATTCTAAATTATAAGTTGTGGTACTCCCGGAAGTAAGAGTCTTGGAAGCATTATCTTCATTAACTGCTCGAGCGGCTAACAAGGAGTAAGGAGATAGTAGAAACCAACAACAAATAATAAATATTTTTGTACTAGTTTTAGAAAGATAAAGTAATTGTTTCATGAGTTAGTAATGTCATTATCAATTTGTTTACTGTTCTGTAGGTATTGCTTCCCTGAGTTACCTGAGTAAAAAACTTGCATTCGTATTTGCAGACTATTTATTTTGAAGCAGTTTTACGGGTATGTAAGAAGGGTCTAATAAACCTAACCAAGCCAGATTTTGGGTATAATAAGCTGAACGATCGCCCCAAATTCCTTGTTTATACTTAGGTAATATTTTTTTTACTAACACTTCTCGGGCTATTTTTGGTTCTAAAAGCCGCATAGCCACATAAAACATTGCATATTGCGATGTCGCTTCGTAATCGACTAATGGTTTTCCCTGTAAGTCAATGCTGGCAGGTATGTAGAATTGACGTTGCCATAATTGCTTCAGGTGTTGCGTAGATTTATTGAGATAGTTTTTTGCTGGTGATGAATTAAACCATACCGCATCGAGTGCTATTCGCCACCAAACTCGATAAGCGTCAAAACTATATAAGGTTTGAATTTGATTTGAAGAAGGTAGGGCTTGAAATTCTCCGGTTTCTGTATTTAATGCTACCCAGTCACTTGGTAACCCCACAGCGGAAAGCCCGTATGATTTTTCTAGCACCTCATAACTACTATCTACTAAACTCAACCAATCACGCTCCGGATTTATTTGAGAAAAAATCCGAAAAGCGTAGGGAGCTAAATAAGAAGGGTTAAGATAAATAGTAGATGAATTGGGAACAAATGCATCAACTGGTCCAGGTAATAAATAGCGTTTACCTTTACTATCGGTAACAGCAGAAAGTTTCCACAAATCCTCTAATTTAGTTTTAGCTAATTCTAGATATTCGCGACGATTCCAGCGCCTGTAAGCAAAAATTAAGGCTGTAATCGCATCAATATCTCCATCGCTAGCAAAATTACTATCGATAGTACCCCAACTACCATCTGCTTTTTTCCCCCATTTCCAAGCCCACAAACTATCTGTTTGTTTACCATTCTCTTGGCGTTGGAGATTATTCTCTGCCCAGTTTAAAGTTTTGGCAAAAGTTGAGGGATCGTCAATTAAGACTGCTCGCAGCATGGCATAAGCTTGACCTTCGCTGGTAGAGCGATCTTTTGCTTGGTAATCTATAACTCTGCCATCGCTCTGGATAAAATTGCGTCGATAGCTATTCCAACTTTGTGCTAGTAACTCCCGGTTGGGAGTTTCTTCTGGTAAGGCAGCAAGAAATATGGCGTAATTATCTTTGTAATTATCCTTAGTTGGCAATGTACTAAATGATGGTACCGGAGTTTGCTGACTCAGTGTTCGGGAATTAACAACTGAGTAACTAGAATTACAAGCGTATAAGCCGAGCGGGCTGATAATGGCGGCTAATATTAGCAAATATCGCATCCTAATATTGGATTTCTAACGACTTGATAAAGGAAAGGGTAAGTAGCAACGACAGAATTATTGACCGTAAACTACTATAGTGATTATTCCTTTACTGTCACTGAAAATTAACTCCCGATTGCTACATTCCATTGACAATAAATAAAGATAATTACAAAAATACGATCCTCACAACTATTACTGCTAGGCGGAAGTCAACCGATCGATCGGAACTCAAAATTCAAAATAGACTGCGCCTTTGGCGAATAAAAGTATTCTGGAATCGGGGTTTCAAGCTTTTGAAACTGGTGCGCCCTTTCCGCCGCACTGTACCAGTATTTCGCCAAGACAACGAAAGTGGGGTTAATTGTAAGAAAAAAAGTAATTTTCTCCCCCTGATTACCCCACCAAGGCGAAAGTTAGTGTGATGAACCACTATTTACGAATCCGTCGATTGGGATCTTCCCAAGTAGGTTGAAAACCACGTCGGAGAAGAAAATCTTCTTGGATTTGTTGCATTCTCTCAGATAATTCTTTGTCTGTTACACCTTGAGAGATTTGTTGAATTTGTAATTTTTCCATCTGCTCTAAAGCCGCTAAGGGCTTATCTAAAATCGCATTTAGATCGGCGATCGCCCTTCGAGCTTCTTGGCTTTGGGGCTTTTGTTGTAGAATGTGGGAATACATTTTCTCTGCGGCTTCATACTGACGCTGTTCAAAACGTATGCCCGCCAAGTTTGATAGAGCATCAATGCTATTTGGTTGACTTGCTAAAATCTTCTCGTAGGCAATTCCTGCTAAATCCAAATCGCCAATAACTCTAGATAACTGCCCTTGCACCTGATAAGAATTATCTTGGTTAGTAGCATTAGCTGCAAATTGCTTAACTAACACCCTTGCTTCGGCGGGATTGCGTAGAACAACAACTTCTAACAAACGCTTTTGGATTTGCAAGTCGTTGGGTTCTAATTGCAAAAGATACTTGTAAAGAGCCTCCCACTGGAAAGATGCTGGAAGTTGTCCTACCAAACTATATAATTCAGGAGGAGTATTGGTTGCTTTTTGCGTTGCCAACCAATTCGACAGCACCATGGTTGCTTGCTGTTGGCTGATTTGCTTTGCTTGATAGGCAATACTAATTTCTCCTAACTGATAGGTTAAATTTTGTGGTTCGCGAGTTCGTAGTTGATTGTAAGCCATTAAAGCTTCATCAAAACGTTTTTGTTGCGAACGTATACCTGCTAATGCTCGTAAAGCACCGTTGACAATTTCGTCATTGTCTGGATTTGTATTCAGTATGGCTTGGTAGCGTATAGCACCGGCTTCTAAATTTCCTTCTTGTAATTCAATTTCTGCTGCTAACAATTGAGATGCTAAATTATTCGCACCTTCAGGAGTGGCTGTATAAGCTGCTAAAGCAAGTCTTGAATTAATTGTATTTTTTTGCTGCAAATACATTTGAGCAATGCGGAAATTTAGGAAAGGAGCGTCTACTCCTGTTTGCAAGATACTTTGATAGAACGGAATAAATGCTGAGTCGCGAGTATTAATTTGTACTAGTGCACTAGCTAGTTTTTGTAATTCTTCCCCCTCTTGTGGCAGGTTTTGTAGTACGGCAATTAACCTTTGCCTCAAATTATTTGAGTCAATTAAACCTAGTTTGTTTTCTAATGCCAACTGGCGCAGTATCAAACTTTTATCGTTGGGGAATTTTGCCGCAGCTCGCTGATAAAGTTGTAACGCAATTTGTTCTGCTTGTGGTACATCAGACAATACATTAGCAGCTTCCAGCAAAAAGGAAGCTGAAGGATTGGAATTATTATCAAGTGCTTGCTGATATAAACCAGCAACTTCTTGTCCTAAAGTAGCGTCATTTGTATCCTTGCGAATTTCGTTTAAGGCACGAGCTAAAGGTAAGATAGCATCCTCTCTACCACGCAAAGGTTCCAATACAGCCAAAGCCTCAGCTTTTTGTTGATTGGCAATATAAGCTTGGGATAATTCAGCAAGAGCTGTAATTGTATCGAGCTTATCGTCGGTACTACGTAATGCCGAATCTAAAACTAAGATTGCTTGTGCGGGATTCTTAGTTTTGTGTAAAGTTCGGCCATAGGCGATCGCCACATTTCCAGTAATACTTTTTCCGGTGGAAACATAGCGATTAAATAGTTCTAGTGCTTTAGGATAATCGCGTGCGTAAGTAAAAGTTTCCGCAGCCCCGATGAGAATATCTGGTGTGGGATTTTTGGCAAGCAGAATTTGATAATCTGCAACTGAATCCTTAATTCTACCTTGATAGTAGTAGAGTACAGCCCGCTGAGTTCGGGCTTGTAAATCATTAGAATTGCGATCTAATAAAGTACTCAGCGCTTCTATTCCCCGTGCTTGCCATTCGGGACGATATTGGCCAAACAAACCAACTGTTTTGAGAGCCAGTTTATTGTTTGGATCTATTAATAATACACGTTGGTAGGAATTCCAAGCATCATTTATCTTTCCAGCTTTTTTGTAGGCGATCGCCAAGCCTAAATTTGCTCTGATTGATTGTGGATTGGCTTTAGTGGCTCGACGAAAAACTTTAATAGCATCGTTTACCCACCCTTTTTTCAAAAGTTTATAGCCTTGTTGTACCAAACTTGATGAGGATTTTTGTGCTTGAACCGGTGCAATATTAGTTAATATTGGTAATGCAACTAAAGAAGTTGCAAACAAAAAGTAAACAGGAACTATCAAAAATAATTTGAGTATTGTACTTTTTGTTTCCAATGTCTGTTGTGGAAGAGCATTATTATTGATTTTTAGTTTTTTACTCATCGAGTATTTTCCTTCTTGGAGTGATATCAAACTCGGATTTGATCCTTACACCCAAAACAGATTCCTCAAAATTATCCCTTCCTTGATAAGAAAGACCAAAACGTAGATTCGGAAGGAATTTAACATCGTAAAAAAGTTCTACTACATCTGGCTGTTCGCCTTCACGTAGATCGTCGTTAGAAAGAGCACGTCCGTATGCTAAACCAAGTCGATCGTCAGGTGCGAACAAATCTAAGAAACTTAATCCAAAAGAATAAGTATCTGCACCTTTTCCCAAATCTCGGTTTTCATAGCGCCCGTAACGTCCAAATAACCCCAATTTCATACTAGGAATAAATACTTCAGCATTTATACCGTATGCTTCTTCTCGATCGTCTTCTAAAGGCCCAAATTGACTATCTTTTCGTTTAATTCCAAAACTTTCAACGAATGAATCCCGATTACCTGCATCTCTTGCTGTGGAATAAGTACCGCGAACAATTGCATTACCGTGACGGATACCAATCTCACCTGCAAATCCATCCAAACTAAGGTCACTGAGTTCGTCTGAAGAAGAAAAGACAGCAGCCTTGGCAGCGACATTATCTGTGACACTCCAGTTTAGCAATAAACCTGGACGCGAACCAATACCTGTAGAAGACAATGCTGGATTAGTTTGAAAAACCGGATTAAAAAAGTGACTTGCTCCATCTTTAGCAAAGCTATTCCGGTCAAAATAAGAGGTTAAATCCATTTGCCCAGCAACTAAACGTAAATTAGGCAATCCTCCTAAAGAAGTAGCATAATATAGTTCGTTGATATTTAAGCCTTCGCCACGGGAGTCATCAAAGCTGTTATCTTCACTAGTTAAATCTACAGTGGCACCTAATAAAGATTGAGGAGTCAAAGGATAAATTCCCGTTACTCTTGCCCGTGCTGAACTATCCTCGCCTTGTTTTACATAAACACCTTCGAGTTTGAGAGATGGTTCTTTTAAAGGTTTGCGTTTAACAGTAGTAGCAAAAGGTGGAACTTGTGTTTGCTTGACTGGTTGAGCTATTAGTGATGGGGAGGAAACAACTGAAGGTTGAACCCTTGGTTGAACTGAAGTTCTCTGAGCTGCAGGTAGAGGTAATTTTGGTGCCCCAGAGTTAGCAGTTTGATTTAATACTGGCTGAGAATTTGTGGTAACTGTTGGTTGGCTTGTAGGTGAAGTGAGTAGTGGATTATTGCTTAATCTTGAATTAACCTCAGCTGATGCTTGACTTTTTGGTGAATTAAGTAATTGATTAAAAGTCGGTTGAGAATCAACACCATTACTTTGTGCTGGTTGTACCTGAGTTCCTGGAAGTGGAGGTAAAGGAGCAACGCCAGCTTGGGAATTAGTTATCCCAGGAGTAACGAATTCCTGGAATTTTCTGGCGGGCTGTTGTTGGGGGTTGAGTAGTTGATTAAAAGTTGGTTCACTCCCTTGACTAATTAGATTCGTCTGCTGACGGGCACCCTTCTGAGCTTGTCTTGGTAATTGCAATCCAACTTGGGATATATCTTGTGCTGCAACTGCTGGTAAATTGTTAACGAAGGCGCGACTCTGATTTTTGAGTTCACTTGTTCTACCAGACGGCGATTTTTTCCCAGAAGATACTTCAGGGGTTGCCATCTCTTCGATAAAGCTATTTTCTAAATCCTCAATCTTTTCGATTTTAGGGGGCTGTACTTGGCTTTCTAATCGATTTGTTAATGGTGCTGCTGCAACCCTAGCATTTGTCGATGACGAATTTGTTTGTGCAATTGCCGAGCTGCTAAATGCCACTATCCACAGAGTTAAAAATGAGATGGAACAAAGCAGTGGATAAACCTTAGAAATAGGTTTCGAGTTGATATATTTATCGCAATTCAATACTTCTTGGATCATTACCCTTATAGGATTAATAGGTATAGGTTACTACTGAATAATAGACAGACTGTGTAGAGGTGGCGCTGATGCGACTTGAAGACAATTTACAGCTTTTAAATCTGTATATCAAGCAAATTATTTGTTGAAACACACTTGATTTTTATAGCTTTTTCTTGAGTAAATCAAGTCATTGATGATTCAAATCTTTTGCAAAATCACAAAATGCTTATTTCTCATATGCTTAATCATAAGTTTCGATTATTGGCTAACAAATTAAGCAAAGTATCTGCTTATATTCCCATGACAGTTACTGTTATCTCAACTATCGCACTCGGGTATGGTTGTGATCGAAATCACTCGGAAGAAGTGCAATTGCAAATCCTAGATTTACACTCAACAAATAACAATGCAAAATACGAGATAACTGGAACTACAAACTTACCTGATTCTAGTCGAATTACGGTTACAGCAGTTCGCCATCTAGTACCAGCAAGCGCCAAAGATACAGCACCAAGCAGCAACGATTCTAATATCAATCGCTCAATTTTGGATCGCCAAAATGTTGAAGTAAAAGCAGGAAAATGGCAAACGGAGCTAAATCTTTCCCGAGTTGCTGCAGATGGAAGTTATCGAGAAGTTTGGCAAGTAGATGGATCTAATTCCAAACTAACTCCAAAAGATAAAGTGACTTTTATTGCCACGTTTAATCCTGCCTCTCAATGGCAAAGAGAGGATGGGCAAAATAAAGAAAAACCGGAAACGAGAGTCAACCAACCACAAGGGAAGTTAGTTAATGTAACTAATGAGGGTGAAAAGTTTGTTAAAGCAAGTAAAACATTATCTATCCCCCTACCTATAGCAAAAACTGTACCGCCACGTGCTAAACCTGAAGATATAAATGATGGTTGGGGTAACAGATATCAATTGAATAGACGAGCATCGACAAGTGGTGCCGCTTTACCAGCAGCCACTGAAATCCAGCCTGACACGAACTCTGCTCTCACGCCTCGTCAATATCTTCGTTAAGCACTGCGTGCTTAATAAATTGTCTCACCCGAAACTTATTCGGGTGTAAAACCCGGATATATGGCAGTATCGCACAAATAGCGATACCGATGGTGGGACAATTTATGTTTTGAATCTCTCTTAGAAATATTTGCACAAAGCCGGGAACGCACATAAGCAAGTCGCTATTCATTGCGGCTTGCTTCTAACGCATAATAGAGTAGAGATATCTCTTATATGGCAACATGAAACAGACTCCTATAGCTTCACTATAGGAGAGATAGAGATATCGCAGGCGAGATAGTTCTACTGCTTTTCTACTATAAAATTACCTTTGCCCCTGCAAGATAGCATAAGTTTAAAAAAACACATCGGTAATCTGATAGCCCGAAAGGAGTAGTTAGAGAGACTGCAACTACGAGTTTCAATCAAAAAGAGACTTAGAATTGAGGGCAAAGTAAGGTAATTACGTGATTACAAACAGTAGCAACGGAATCTCCCCAGCCCTTAAAATTATTTTCCTACACTTAAGTAGCTCATCATAAAAAATCATAAGTTGTCTGTAGTAGCGCTACTCTACGAGAATGCTCCGCGTACAGCGCGCTTTGCGCTACTACGAACTAAACCCAGAGATTTTACATTGAGTTACATAGTTAGGTTTATTTGAGCGAACCTACTTAATTTCTATATTCCTGATATTTTAAAATTGCCTATTCTTAACCAAGATAGCTCAGTTTATTCACACAAAACGTTTCTTAAGCTATATATTTGAGCAATACACTTATTTTCAGAATATTTCAAATTCCAGCAATTCTACATAGAGTTGCTGTTTTATTTAGATTTTAGATAGAGGTATAGTTTGAAGATGCACTCAGAACAAACTTAAGTAAATTAACTTAAGCTCGCATCTATTCAAAAGCCACGTCATAAATTATTTCTACCACTGCACTCTATTGCTTGGGCTATTAATTCTAACTCTTTAACGCCACATATCACGAAATACGAGTTATTCAATCGATCGCCGAAAATTACATTTTCCAGATAATCCTGTATCCAATAAATCTGAAAATTGTCTGTTACAGTTTGCGAGGGGACTCATATCATCTCCATTAAAATAACCGTCGTTACCATCGGGTGATCGCAATTTCAAGCCACTATGGTTGCCATGTATAACGAACGACAGAAATGTTACGAGTTGCCCTACATTAGATCATTCATACATTGACTGTCTCTTGATTTGCTGTTGCATCTGCTGCATTTTATTCATCATATCTTGGAACTGTCTCTGCAATTCTTCAAATTCAGAACCAGCAGTTTCTTCAACCTCAGGAGTTGTATTTTTATTGGTTTGGAAGTCTATGTGTTGTTGTTGGTAGTCAGAGGGGTTTTCAATAATCACGAAGCTAGATTCTGGCTGGGGAGCAACAGGCTTAGAAACTGAAGTTTGAATTTCTGTATGCTGCTGTTGGTAATCCGAGGGATTTTCAATAATCGTGAAATTAGATTTTGCCTGGGGGGCAACTTGCTTAAATTCAGAAGTTTGAGTAGCTACTGGTTGAATTACAGTTTTATAAGATGTTTCTACTTCTTGAGAATTCTTATGTGTGATTTGATCTTCTAAAAAATTGTTGAGCCCACTTGCTTGCAAACGAGACTCGGAAAAGTGTAATTCTTGGAGCAATCCTTCTTTTAGTTGTAAATTTTCCTTTACACGAGATAGTTCATTCTTGTAATCTAAGGATTTCTTGGTAGAGTGCTGCCATCCGGCTAAAGCTGCAAGAGATAATCCCGTACCAAAACTCAGTACAGTTGCTAATATCACATAAGGTGCGGCTACATCTCTTAATCTGCCATCAAATAAAGATTCTTCTTGAAATTCAATTCCAACTCTCTCCTCACCCATCATCCCAAGAGGTACAGTCATTACAGCAAACAAAATACCAGAAGAAATCAGAGATGGTAAAACAAACTTTTTCAGTGCGGATGAACTCATGCTTAATACCTGGTAAATTTATGTATTTAGAAAAAGAACAGTAGACACATGTCATTTTACATATAGCGTTCGTTGTCAATTGATACACCCCCATAAGATTCCTCTTCAGTATCATAAAAAACCGGAAAAATTCAGCAGCTTTATTGCTAATAAATACATTTTCTAATTCTGTAATAAGCATTGCAAAACTGCCTACCATTGGGAATTAGTCAAGACTCAAAACCCAAGATTTTAGGCTGATTTTTCGGTTATTTTGTCGATTTTTCATACGTTGATACCCATGACTTAGAAGAGTCATGAGTTACTGAATAGAGAACACAGGTAATGTATAGAGGTAATCTTATCCTACAAGGGAGCAATATTTAATCTGCTTTACTAATCAATTCATGGATTTCCTTATAAATTAATTTATCATTGTTCGCTTCGATTAAAATTTTATTCCTGTTAAGACAAAGGTGTATTAATTAAAGTGAATATAAACTTTTATCAAAAGAAAATGGTGATACACTTTTAGTTTTTTTAATGATTCACAATAATAACTTTTATCTTATTTTAAATCATCAAATAAAAAATGTCGATCGCTATACAAAACTAGATAGAAATACATTAATCCATGATTAGGCATTCACTTTAATATCTCCAAATATTCTCAAATACTTAAAAAATAAGCTTTAACTTTCTTGCGTGAGAAGTCCCTCGATTTATCCCTTCGATGATAAATTACGAGTCTAGCTTGCTAATAAAATGTGTGGCAAATGCGGTCATAAGCTGTTGTGCATAAAAATGCACAATACTCTTGGCAAAAGTCCGGCATTCAAAAGTCAAAAAATTTGAAGCATTACTATCGAATAGAATAATATACAACTTAAATACGTAGCAGCTTATAAATAAAGAATTAGAACTCAAAGATAGAGAATGGACTTGCTCAAATTGCGAAATACATCACCACAGAGAAGAAACCGCAGCAGTCAAGGTGAATTTAGAATTTGGAATGAAGAATTTAGAATTATTATCCCATCCCTCGATGAATCGAGGGGCCCCTCAACAATGACAGAACTGTTTGTTTTTCTCCGTTGCATCCAGTTTATTTTTCGGTCAACATCTGAAACTAAGGAATTAGAATCATCGGCGGCTGTTCCCTAATGGAAGGGAGGGGGAAGAAGGGGGAGAGGGGGAAGAATAATTTTTGATTTACGCGTCATGCCTCTCAAAATTAATGTGGTGAAGCACTAGTAAACTGGGGGAGCTTCAATAACTGATACTTTTCCCATAGGGTTTGACTATAAAATATAAAAATGATGAATTTATAATTCGCTAAACTGGAAAAAGTGAAGTTCCAGTGGTCGCATGAAAACTTCAAAAACAGCAGAAGAGTTATTTAAAGACGCTTACGAAAGTCGTTACACTTGGGATGAAGACTTTCCCGGTTACAGCGCCAACGTGCAGCTTGTACAGGGACAAGAAACTTACACGGGTAAAATATCTATTAACCGTGACTTTAGTGTAGAAGTAAGCGGAGTTTCCGATATTCAGGTGCAAGAAGGTATTTACATTCAGTTATGGGATGTTATTACCCACCGAAAACCTACTCCTTTTAACGAATCTCATGGGAAGCATGAGTTTATAAAAGGTTCAACAGACGATACACAAGCAGTTGAAATTATTGTTAAGGGGGACTTGCCCGATTCTAGTTACAAGATACGAGGAAGGGAAATTTGTCAAGTAACTCGGGTAAAGGGTAGTACGGCTTTTGTAATTGATACCCATGAAAATTTGGATACGGGTGAAGGTTATATTGCAATTCGCTACGCCGCTGTTTTTCGTGACATTCAAACTAATGAGGTTCAAAGTGTTCTCAAATTTGAAGATACTTACGAGAAAGTGGGTAAATACTATTTAATGACCAAGCAGGTGGTACAAGATTTGCAAGATAGTAATGATACAATAACCGAGTTTAACTATTCCAATATTAAGTTACTAGAACCAGCAAGGATATAAAAGAGGAGTAAGGGGTTAGGAGTTAGGAGTTAGGAGTTAGTAATTAACGATCTTACCTTTTCTCCCCATCTCCGTATCCCCCCTCTCCCCCCTTTGGGTTCAGCAGTAGCTTACCATCCGCCCCTATTTCCCCACTACAATTGTTCTAGTATGTAATTAACAAGCTTTGAAAACAAACTTTTTCACTTAGCAGAGGCAGAGGATTATGGAATTAACAAACGAAAATGTAGAAACAGTTCTTGATGAGTTGCGCCCATACTTAATGTCTGATGGTGGTAACGTGGAACTTGTGGAACTTGATGGTCCTATTGTTAAATTACGCTTACAAGGTGCTTGCGGATCTTGTCCTAGTTCGACTATGACTTTGAGAATGGGAATTGAGCGCCGTCTCAGAGAAATGATTCCGGAGATTGCAGAAGTAGAACAAGTAGTGTAGCGAGTAGTGAAGGGTTCCCATAAGAATTTTTTGAGAAGAAAAAAATTCTTATGGGAACCTGTGAGTGGGGAATAGGGATGGGAAACAAAAAAGTTAAAGGTCAAACGTTAAACGTTAAAATTTTGAGGACTTTTTACTTTTGATACCAAATTGAAGAATGATTGTGAGAGTCAGAATCTCAAATCTAAAATGGTATAACCCCACTCACTATTCTTTACTCACCCCTCCCTCACTCGCTTATGTCTCAGCCCCTACATATCGCTTTTGTTTGGCATCAACATCA
>JBCCSG010000041.1:0-31490 GCA_039200565.1 Cyanobacteria bacterium P01_D01_bin.50
ATTTTATTTGCTTGTTATTTGGCTATGGGTTTACTAAATACAAGTTGTTATTCATCTCCCAAAGAAACTGCCCAAGCCACATCCAAACGCCGGGGTAGTGTAACAGCTGTAGATGTAGCCATTGCCCGAAAATCATGGTTAAAAAAAGAACTATCATATACAGGAAGTACAGTACCATTTCGGAAAATCTCCGTGCGATCGCAAATAGAAGGGCAATTATTAGCGCTGAATGTAGATATAGGAGATAAAGTATCCCAGGGGTATATTGTCGGATTAATTGATGATGCTTTACTTAAAACCTCTTTAAATCAAGCAGAAGCGGAACTTTTGGCCCTAAAATCAGAAGTCGCCAGAGGCAATACTCAAATTAGTAATGCTCTTACCGCAGTAGAAAGAGCGCGATTGGAATTGCAGCAAGCTACATCAGATGCTCGAAGACAGGAAAAACTACTCTCCGAAGGTGCGATCGCCAAACAAACAGCCGAACAAACACTTACAGCAGCCCAAACAGCAAAACAAGCGCTCCACGCCGCTCAAAAACAAGTGCAAACCGAACAGCAAGCCGTTGCCGCAGCCAAAGGAAGAGTAGTAGCACAACAAGCCGTAGTAGCTCAAGCAAAAGAGCGTAAAAGCTATGCCAAGCTGACATCTCCCATTACCGGCGTAGTTTTAGAAAAGATTATCGAGCCGGGAAATTTAGTACAACCAGGGAATGAAATTTTAAAACTTGGTGATTTTAGTAGAGTAAAAATAGAAGTTCAAGTTTCAGAATTAGAATTAGGAAAACTCGAAATTGGGCAATCAGTAAAAGTTTCATTAGATGCCTTTCCCAATCGAGAATATATCGGTACATTAAAACGTATTTCACCAGCAGCAAATACAGCAGCACGCTTAATACCCACAGAAATAGTAATTCCCAATATTGAAGGTAAAATAGGCAGCGGTTTATTAGCGCGAGTCAATTTTCAAAATGCAACCCAACAGCATGTTGTAGTACCTGTAAGAGCAATTCAAACAGAAGCAGGAAAGTCCAAAAGAGAGGAAGAGGAATTAATTTCAAATCTCCAGGGAAAAGTATTCATTGTTGTAAAAGATGGAAAAAATCACAAAGTAAAAGCAAGAAGGGTGATTTTAGGAGAAAAAGCTGACGGTAAAGTCGAAATTATCTCGGGATTACAACCAGGTGAATCTTATGTAGTACGTAGTAATAAACCTTTAAAAGATGGTGAAAAGGTACGTCTTTCTATTCTTTCAGAGAAAACGCGTTAGTTGGAACAGGTAAGAAGTAAGAAGTAATAAGTAATGAGTAATAATCAACAACTAACAACCAACAACTAACAATTAACAACTAACTATTGATGTCAAACTTCAGCATCAGCACAATTTCCATCCGCAGACACATCGGCACACTCATGCTGACTTTGGCAGTGATTGTTTTAGGTGTATTTTTTATTATTAGATTACCAGTAGATTTACTGCCATCAATTACTTATCCCCGAATTGGAGTGCGGATAGAAGTACCAGGAGTATCGCCAGAGGTAGGTATTGAAGAAGTTACTAAACCTTTAGAGTCAGCTTTTGCTGCCACTGAAGGAGTAATACAGGTATATTCCCAAACTCGTGAAGGCAGAATTAGTCTCAATTTATATTTTCAACCGGGAGGGGATATCGATCAAGCCCTTAATGATACTACGGCGGCATTTAATCGTGCCAGAGGCAGGCTACCAGATACTATAGAGTCACCGAGAATCTTTAAATTTGACCCTTCTCAATCGGCAGTTTATGAATTTGCCTTAACTTCACCCACTTTAAAAGGTGTGGATTTACGAGTATTTGCTGAAGAAGAATTAGCCCGGGAATTAGGTGTAGTCGCTGGAGTTGCAGGAGTTGATGTTTCGGGAGGAGTCTCTGAAGAGATAAGAGTTAATGTCGATTTAAATCGCTTGCAAGCTTTGGGAATCGGGTTAACCGACGTACTCGATGAATTAAGAAACCGCAATCAAGACATTTCTGGGGGAAGAATTTTGGGGGAAAATTCCGAACCTTTAACTCGTACAGTTGGACGTTTTCAAAACGCCGATCAAATTAGAAATCTTTCTTTTCCCATAACAACTTCGACCTCCACTACTTCTCAACGCATTTACCTACGTGACTTTGCAGAAGTTATAGATGATACAGAAAAACAAAGACTTGCCGTCTTACTAAATAAACAACCCGCGATCAAAATCAGCATTCAAAAACAACCGGATGCCAACACTATAAGCGTAGTTGACGGAGTAAAAAAGCAACTTGCAGAACTCAAAAAATCCGGAATCATCCCTGAAGAAACACTTTTAACAACCACCTTAGACGAATCGCAATTTATTCGTAATTCCATCAATAACGTTACAGTATCTGGATTAATAGGTACAATATTAGCCGCGATCGCAGTTTTAGTTTTTTTAGGTTCATTGCGTCAAACTTTCATTATCGTTTTAGCAATTCCCCTAGCAACACTCGCCGCCATCATTTTAATGGGAATATTTGGCTTATCATTAAACGTTTTTAGCTTGGGTGGTTTGGCATTAGGCGTTGGTATTGTGGTAGATAACTCCATCGTCATGCTCGAAAATATTGCTAAAGGAATGAATGATAGGGAGATAAAAGGATCGGGAGATGATTCGGAATCTATAACTCCTAATTCCTCACACAAAAGTACTAACTTAATCAAACAAGCCGAAGAAAGTAGCAGGGAAGTAGAATCAGCTTTAATTGCTTCAACAAGTACTAACTTAGTGGTAGTTGTACCCTTTTTGCTCATTGGGGGATTGATTTCGCTACTATTCAACGAATTAATTCTCACCATCAGCTTCGCCGTAGCAGCTTCCATATTAATAGCCGTTACTGTAGTACCAATGTTGACTTCCCGAATACTGGCGTGGCGAATTTCCAGTAAAATCAATAAATTTTGGCTTTTAAAAGAATTTAATCACCGTTTCGATGCAGCAACGAGAGGATATGGCAATTTATTACGTTATATTTTACATTTTCGTTTCCTAGCTATTCTTGTCACTATTCTTTTCCTTAGCGGCAGTAGTTTGTGGATGATACCGCAAATCGAACAAGAGATTTTACCTCGCATTAACACCGGAAGAGCTATTTTATTCGCTTCTTTTCCTCCCGGTACACCTTTAGAAATGAATCAAAAAGTGATGGCTGCTGTAGATGATATTCTCCTCAAACAGCCAGAAACTGAATATGTATTTTCCACCTATGGTGGTTTTATATTTAGTAGTACTACCATCGAAAATCCCCTACGAAGTTCGAGCAATATAACTTTAAAACCAGGTACTGACATCGAAACTTATGTAGAAACAGTCAGTAAGGAATTTGATAAGCTAAACTTAGCCGGAATTCGTCTGCGCCTTTTTCCCGGTAGAGTGCGGGGTTTAATTCTCAATAATTCACCCGTGCGTGGTGCCGATATTGATATAATCCTGCAAGGAGAAGACGAAGCAAGTTTACAACAAGCAGGAGCACAAGTTCTCCAAGCCTTAGACGAACAAGTAACATCCGCCAGATTTCGTCCCGATGCCGATAAACCGCAACCGGAAATTCAAATTCGTCCCGATTGGGAAAGGGTTGCAGCTTTGGGATTAACAACAGAAGATATTGGAGATACCATTAGTACTGCAATTCAAGGAAGTATACCGACTAGGTTACAAAGAGGCGATCGCTTAGTAGATGTACGAGTGCAGTTAAATGAAGCCTCAGTACAAACAACTTCACAATTAAAAAGATTGCCGTTATTTGTTAACAATAATTATCAAGTACGTTTGAGCGATGTCGCAAATATTGTCAAAGGTAAAGCACCAGGAGAAATTCAACGCATCAACCAACGTCAAGTATTTATAATTGCCGGTAATTTGAGTGAAGGAGCTTCTTTAAGTCAAGCTTTAACTCAGGTAAATAATATCCTTGATAATTTAGAATTACCCAAAGGGGTGCGTGCCTTACCCAGTTATAGCGCTCAATCCAATCAACAATTGCAAAATTCTCTTCAGCTGTTGGGAGGATTAGCTGCCTTCTTAGTCTTTGTAGTCATGGCCGTACAGTACAATTCCCTAGTCGATCCGTTAGTCATAATGTTTACTATGCCTTTGGCTTTAGCTGGCGGTATTTTCGGACTTTTTATTACTGAAACAGCCATTGGTGCAACAGTAATAGTTGGTGCCGTCTTATTAGTAGGAATTGTCGTTAATAATGCGATCGTCATGGTGGAATTAGCAAATCAAATTCGTCAAAGCGAAAAAATTGATCGTGCCACAGCCATATTAAAAGCCGCACCACAACGTTTACGTCCAATATTAATGACTACAATTACCACAGTTTTAGGAATGTTTCCCTTAGCATTAGGAATTGGTGAAGGTTCGGAATTTTTACAACCCTTGGGAGTTGTTGTTTTTTCCGGCTTATCTCTAGCTACAGTAGTGACTTTGTTTATTATTCCTTGCTTTTATATTTCCCTACACGATTTATTTGCTGGGAAATTTATCAGAAGTTAGTTATTAGTTGTTATTTGCTCGCTGATTTTAAATTATTTTACCTCTTACCTTTTCCTAACTCTTCATAAACCTCTAATGTTTCTTGACAAACGCGGTTAACATTCAAACGTTCTAAATTTTGACTAGCTCGATTTTTCCATTCACGTAACTTATTTGAATCATTAAGCAATGTCATCAACATATTTGCTAAAGCTTCACTATCTTTTGGTGGTACCAAAAGCCCAGCTTCGCCATAATCCAAAGCTTCGGGAATTCCATCAACGTCGGTAGCAATAATAGCCGTGCCAGCCTGACGTGCTTCTGAAAGCACCAAGGGACAAGGATCGCGTAAAGAAGCAAGAACAAATATATCACAAGAGTTTAAGTAGTGTTGCGGTTCTGGCTGATACCCTTCAAAATGAATCCTCGGCCTCGAACTTACTTGTTTCGCTTGTGCTTCAAATAGTTCTTTATCTGGCCCATTTCCTACTAGATAAAGATGAACTTGGGGAACTAAATCTACGATTTTTTCAAAAGCCTCTATCAGCACAGCAATACCTTTACGCTGATACATTCCCGCAACAGTAAGAATTGCCGGATGGAACAATTTTACATGTTGAGATTCATTTTCTACAAGATTGCGCGGACTTCCCAAAGTTCCATTACAGATAACCCGTAATTTCTGAGCCGAAATACCCCGTCTTTCCATACTTTGAGCAACAGCTTCACTAACAGAAATTACCCTATCGGCTAAACCCATCAATATACTTTGGCGCTGAAACTCGTTGTGCACTGTGGAAACTAAACCATAGTTATTTCCAAACCTCAAAGTACTTGCCAATACCATTCCCGTGATCATATGAGCATGAACGATATCTGGCTGAAAATTTTTGATAATCTGCCGATAAATTATTCCTGCTTTCAAGATAGTAAACGGTGTTCTTTTTTGATTTAAATGATAATGTTTAACACCGTATTTATTAAGTAATATCTCGTATTCTCCGCCATTAGAAGCTACTGCTACATTGTGACCATTTTTCGCTTGCAAACAAGCAAGATCTACAGCAACATTGACAATGCCGTTACCTATTTCCTGAATATCGTTTAAGATGTGTATTATTTTCATTCAGATGCCTTACGTGCTAATACATATTTAAACTTATTCTAAGTATTATTTTGTGTACAGTAACTATTAGTATCGTAATTTTTACTAACACTTTAATACCTAAGAAAAAAAGTTATATACTTTACTTATTTTGAAAAATTATTTACTTTCTGCAATTTAGAATATCATGGGTAATGTTAGACATATTACCAATTTTTAGAAAAAATTGTAATATGTCTAACATTTACCAATCAGGAAAAGCTTTAATAAATTTTTATATAAATAGGTGAAACCGACTGTTTTTTTATATCTCTATCTTAAGATATTGGTTATTTTAATCTCACGGATAGTTGACGGGTACCCGTAAGAATTTTGTTAGGAGAAAAAATCTTATGGGAGCCCTTGACAATTCTGCAATCAGGTAATCCAGGTAAATTATTAAAACTAAGGAAGAGCCGAAGTTGGCTAGAATTGGGATGGGGATTTAAACTCCAACCCAATTAGTTCACCTTTGAGCGGTGGGGAATTCAACCCATATTTAGAAGTTAAATATAATATAATTAATATTGTCTGTTTATGGATAAGCTACTTTTGGCAATGCAAAACTAATATAAAGGTAAAACATTTGAGATATAAATCTTTATTTATTATTTGATTAAGACAATTTTAGGTAAATTCGGACTTTGTATATTTCCACGACGGGCTAAAATTGAAGTAAATAGAAGCCGCCAAGCAGTTAAAGATAAAACAGAAGCATCTACTAACTTGATAAAATTCTTCACCTTTTTCTGTTTTAAGGCTACTATAGCCCAATGCAGTTTCAAGTAATTTCTGATATCATCAAAAGCTGGAATTTGGGAGCGGTATTTTTCGTCAACTAGAGCGTAAATCTTCTTTTTCATTGAAATATTAGTATTGAGACGATGAGTCAGAAATATTTTTTGGTCATATCCTCCAGACCAAATTGTTCTGTATGCTAAACACTGGTTTAGGAAAATAGCATCTCCAAACTGGGCAATACGAATCCAAGAATCAATATCATCGCAGCTAGTTAATTTAATATCCCATCCACCACTTTTTAAAAAAGCTTCACGAGTGCAAGCCACCTGAACCGGCGTGCCAAATGGTAATCTTTCCAAAAGCATACCGTAATGAATATCTGCTTGAGGAATGTAAAAAGCTAAACCTGGGCCTAATACAGGCGTGCGACTAACTTCAAGATTTAACTCATTTACTTGAATTGCAATACAAGAGACGATCGCAGCATTTTCACGAAGAGCGATCGCCCGTTGCATTTCCTCCAGACAATTGTGAGCTAAATAATCATCATCATCTAAAAACTTAATCCACTCACCTTGAGCCAGAGAAATACCAGCATTTACCGTTGCAGCATGACCGCAATTGGTGGTATTACCCGTGTAAACAATTCGTTGTTGTTGTCGTGGTGGTAGCTGTTCCTTGAAATTTTTGACATATTCAGCAGTACCATCAGATGAACAATCATCAGCAACAATAACTTCACACTCAATAGTTTGGTTAAGGGCAGAGTTAATTGCTCGTTTAAGTAGATTTAAACGGTTATAGGTTGTAATGACAACACTGAATTTCATACATCCAAGACTCTAGATACAGTACCCTAAACTACCGAATTTAAACAGAAATTATGTTTGATACAAGAAAATAAATGCAAGCGTGTTAATAATAATTTTAAATATATGGACTAAAACATCGATATCGATTTATTATTATTGATTGTGAGATTTTAAGGCAACCCATGAATACACAACAAATAATCCGCGATCTAGAAGCGGAACAACTCAAAACAGATCTGCCTACTATCTATGTGGGTGACACTGTAAAAGTCGGAGTAAAAATCAAAGAAGGCGAAAAATTTCGCGTACAACCCTACGAAGGAGTTGTAATTTCCATGCGTAACGGTGGAATTAACGAAACCATTACAGTTCGTAAAGTATTTCAAGGTGTTGGTGTTGAGCGGGTTTTTCTGGTGCATTCCCCCCGAATCGATAACATCAAAGTAATGCGTCGCGGTAAAGTACGACGCGCTAAACTTTATTATCTACGCTCACGTGTAGGTAAAGCGACTCGTATCAAACAACGCTTTGATCGCTCATTGTGAGCTTGAGAAATATCCGCCCGAATGAAAAAAATATTTACCCAAAGCGGCTGCTGCGGCCGCTCTTGGTGAATTTTCAAAAAAAAGTGGATCTTAAATGCCACAATTAAGTTAGAATATTAAAGACTGGTACAAAAACAATCACCAAAAAAGATTGTGCGCTCTTAGTTCAGTTGGTAGAACGCAGGTCTCCAAAACCTGATGTCGGGGGTTCGAGTCCTCCAGGGCGCGCTCTCAAATGAAATCCAGCCCGAAAGATTTGCAGTTATTACTGATAATTTCGGGTTGATTTTATTTTATGGCAGCTTTATATATTTAAAATAAATAATGCTCTAATTTAAAGCTGTTACTATTGATGGAGACGTGACCTGTAGCAAAAGTGTAAGGATTGGGGGAGAGTAAAGACTGTGGCCAAAAAGAACGAAGCAGAAATGCAAGAATTGAGTAGCGGGTTTAGTCTTGGCAACTTCTTCAGAGGAACCAAAGAAGAATTTGAAAAAGTCGTTTGGCCAAGTCGAAAACAGCTCGTCAGTGAATCCGCAGCCGTGCTGTTGATGGTAACCCTTTCCGCGACAGTAATATTTTTTGTAGACCAATTTTTTTCTTGGGCAGCAACAGTGGTATTCAAATGAATTCTGCAACAGACGAAGACCGTAATTCGCCTTTGCAGTCAGAGGAAATCGATGCAGTATCCAATGATGGTCCGCAGGCATCTCGCTGGTATGCAGTGCAAGTAGCCTCTGGCTGCGAGAAGCGTGTAAAAACTAACTTGGAGCAGCGCATTCAAAGTTTTGATGTAGCTGATAAAATTCACCAAGTAGAAATTCCACACACGCCAACAGTCAAAATACGTAAAGATGGCAGTCGCTACCAGACAGAAGAAAAGGTATTTCCTGGCTATGTGCTGGTAAAAATGCAAATGGAAGATGATATTTGGCAGGTGGTGCGAAACACCCCCCATGTGATCAACTTCGTAGGAGCCGAACAAAAGCGTGGTAGCGGTAGAGGGCGGGGGCACGTAAAACCATTGCCCCTTTCTCATAGTGAAGTAGAAAGAATCTTCAAACAAGCTACCGAACAAGAGCCAGTAGTGAAAATTGACATGGCTACTGGTGATAAGATAGTCGTGCTTTCAGGTCCATTTAAAGACTTTGAAGGTGAGGTAATCGAAGTCAGTCCAGAAAGAAGCAAGCTTAAAGCATTGCTTTCTATTTTTGGAAGAGACACGCCAGTAGAATTGGAATTTAATCAAGTAGAAAAACAAAGCTAGTAAGAAATGGCGAAGAAAGTAACAGCGATTATTAAACTGGCTCTGCAAGCTGGGAAAGCCAACCCAGCGCCGCCGGTAGGACCTGCTTTAGGTCAGCACGGTGTTAATATTATGATGTTCTGCAAGGAATACAACGCTAAAACAGCAGATAAAGCTGGAATGGTTATTCCTGTAGAAATTTCGGTTTATGAAGACCGAAGTTTTACGTTTATATTAAAAACTCCTCCAGCGTCGGTGTTGATCACCAAAGCAGCCAAAATACCAAAAGGTTCTGCCGAACCCAATAAAACTAAAGTTGGTTCCATAACAAAAGACCAATTACGGGAAATTGCCGAAACAAAAATGCCCGATTTGAACGCCAATGATATTGAAGCGGCGATGAAAATTATTGCGGGTACCGCTCGTAATATGGGTGTAACAGTAGCAGACTAAGAAAGCTCGCGGAGTTAAGAGTTAAAAGTTAGGAGTAGAAAGTTAACAATTATTAACTGACAACTAACAACTAACCCTTCGGGTATCTCCCTCCGGGAGACGCTTCGCGTTACTAAAGCCGAGTCGTGCCGCGCTGAACACGAAGTGACCCGTTAGGGTAACGGCAGTTACTACAACGCGGTGTCAGTCGCTACAACGGTGCGTGTTCCTCCGTGCACGCCGCGCTGCCTTGGGAACCCGCGCAACGTACTGCCTCACAACTAGCAACTAACAACAATACATTTGGGGGAGAGAATCGATCTCGTTAAACACCCCAGGAGGAAACAATGGCAAAAAACAAATTATCGCGTCGCTTACAGGCGCTGCTTGAAAAAGTCGAAGATAAAGATTACGAACCCATAGAAGGTTTAAGTTTACTTAAAGAAACAGCAACGGCGAAATTTCCTGAAGCAGTTGAAGCCCATATTCGCTTAGGAATTGATCCAAAATATACAGACCAACAATTGCGGACAACAGTAGTACTGCCTAAAGGAACTGGACAAAGTATACGAGTTGCGGTAATTGCACGAGGTGAAAAGGTAGCAGAGGCCAGTAGCGCCGGTGCTGATGTAGTAGGTTCGGAAGAACTGATTACCGAAATTCAGCAGGGAAGAATGGACTTTGATAAGCTGATTGCGACCCCCGACATGATGCCGCAGGTCGCAAAGCTTGGTAAATTATTAGGTCCCCGTGGTTTAATGCCATCTCCCAAAGGTGGAACTGTAACAACAGACCTTACAGGGGCAGTTGCGGAATTCAAAGCTGGTAAGTTAGAATTTAGAGCCGACCGTACCGGCATAGTTCATGTTATGTTTGGTAAGGCATCTTTTTCTGCGGAAGACTTATTGGTTAACTTAAAGGCTTTGCAAGAA
The DNA here is from genome assembly GCA_039200565.1 of Cyanobacteria bacterium P01_D01_bin.50. Lineage (GTDB taxonomy): Bacteria > Cyanobacteriota > Cyanobacteriia > Cyanobacteriales > Nostocaceae > Rivularia. The sequence continues at coordinate 10,376 of JBCCSG010000041.1, forward strand.
AGCATTGACCGTAATCGTCCTTCAGGAGCAAAAGGTCGTTATTGGCGGACTGTTTATGTATCAGCCACCATGGGACCATCTATTCGGCTTGATGTTAACGCTTTACGCGATTTAAAGATTGATACAGCAGCTTAACTCATAATAAATTATCAGTTACGATTTGTGAGTTATGAGTTATGATAAATTTGTTTTAACTTCTAACTTACCATTCTCAACTCTTTACTTTAAAACTGAATAGGTAACAGCCAGAGACAGCAGGTGCTAATCGTAAAAGCTTAATTTCCTGCCTAGGTTTACTCCTTAATTGTTTTTCATTCCTGACTTTAATGGTCAAGATTTGATTGCATAAGGACTTTATTTAAAGACGTAGAGAAACGTTTTTATAGATTTTAAACCCTGGCTGTTACAGTCAGGGTTTGTTGTTTTATAGGTCGATAAAAACTATGAAGGAGGTGATATAAAATGGGCAGAACCCTAGAAGATAAGAAGTCAATAGTAGCCGATCTCAAAGGAATTTTAAGCGAGTCTTCCCTGGCATTAGTAATTGAATATCAAGGGCTGAGCGTAGCGGAAATAACCGATTTGCGAAATCGGTTGCGTCCAACTGGTACTGTTTGTAAAAGAACCAAAAACACCTTGATGCGTATTGCTGTTCAAGAAGACGAGCAATGGCAGCCAATGACGCAGTACCTTCAAGATTCTTCAGTCTTCTTGTTGGTTAAAGAAGATATAAAAGATGCCATCAAGGCTTACGAAGAATTCCAGAAAGCCACCAAGAAAACAGAAATTCGCGGTGGAGTACTTGAAGGACAAGCTTTGAGTGTAGATGAAGTTAAAGCACTCAAGGAATTGCCTTCCAAGCAAGAGCTTATGGCTCGCATTGCTGGAAGTTTGAACGCAGTTGCCACCAAATTGGCTGTGGGAGTCAACCAAGTACCAACCAAGCTGGCAAAGGGTATCAACGAAGTACCCAGTTCCTTGGTACGCGCAGTCAAAGCAGTATCCGAAAAAGAAGCGGATGGCGATTCTCAGGAAGCAGCTTAAAGGATTTTGGATTTTTGATTTTGGACTTTGGATCCTATATAAACGAGCCGAGTCTAATTTTAAAAATCTAAATAATTAGAAAATTTTCATTTCACAACAAAAACAACAGGAGTATATTCATGTCTGCAAAAACCGATGAAATCATGGAAAGCTTGAAGTCTTTGAGCTTACTCGAAGCTTCCGAATTAGTTAAGCAAATCGAAGAAGTCTTTCAGGTAGATGCTTCCGCTTCCAGCGGTGGTGGTATGATGATGATGCCTGGTATGATGCCTGGAGCACCAGGTGCTGCTGCCGCTGAACCAGAAGAAGAGAAAACTGAGTTTGACGTAGTACTCGAAGACGTACCAGCCGATAAGAAGATTGCTATTCTTAAGGTAGTACGTAGTATTACTGGCTTAGGTCTGAAAGAAGCAAAAGAAATGGTAGAATCTGCACCTAAAGCAATTAAAGAAGCAATTGCAAAAGATGCTGCTGAAGATGCTAAGAAGCAGCTTGAAGAAGCTGGTGCTAAGGTATCAGTTAAGTAATAATTTGGGCATTGGTTATGAGTTAGGAGTGAGGAATTATCAGTTTCTGCCTCCCCCTGCTCATACCCATGCCCATTTTTAATGCAAATCCGCATCCCATACAGCAATGTAGATGCGGTCTTGTTTATTACGCTCTACGACTCCTTTTAAATTACCTACTCGAAAAGAATATTTTCTATTTTGACGCTGATAAACTCGCTGTAATCCTTGTTTGATATCGCCGTTAATATTACCTGATAACATTTCTTGTAAAGTGTCTTTCATCACATTTTCCCCTACGGATTGAGCTAGAGATGCTTCTGTTTGTCGTAATCTTCCAGATTGACGGTCAAATAATAAACCTAAGTCTACGCGATTTGGTTGTAATTTATATAGATAGGCGCGTGTTCTCCATAAACCTCGAGAAAGTTTAGTAGGTTTACCTAATTTTGCTTTGACATCGCTTTCAGATGTACCTGTAGGAAATACTGGAAAATCGCGATTTGAAGTATTAGTAGCAACTGGTTTTACAGGCTCTTTTGGTGGTATCGAAGCTTTAGGAGTTGGAGTGGCGATCGCAATAGGAGTTGGAGTTGGAGTTGGAATGTTCGTCGGAGTCGGAGTTGGAGTTGGAGTATAAATTATTTTCGGTTGGGGTGCTGGTGTTGAAATAACTGGCGGCTTGATATTTATAGGTCTTACTTCAGGTGTTGGTTCAATTGTTATTTGTTGCTGCGGTGGCGGTGGAATAATTATTGGCTTTGGCGGAGATGGAATTTCGGGTGTTTTGGTTGGTTGTACTTTGGTAACAGTTGCTTCGGATGAAGGAGATTCTGGTAAAGAAGGTTCCACAGAAGGGATTGAATTGCGATCGTTCGATTCTGCCGGGGGAGTTTGAGATATGACGACATCTTCTTCGGGTTGCTGTCGGTTGAAATTGGCAATTGCTACTCCCCCAATTAATCCAGCAGCAAGTAAAGCGCCAACAATCACAGGAGGTTTTGATTTATTTGTAGAAGTTGCAGAATTTGGACTATTTTGAGGAATTCTAGCTCCAGGAGATACCGCTACTGTTTGTTGAGTATTTTGAACGGGTAAAACAGTATTCGTTTGGGTATTAGACTGTAAAGCATCAAGCATTTTGCTCGCTGTGCTATAGCGCGAGCCTACATTTGGACTAATTGCTTTACTAAGAACTGTTTTTAAAGAATTAGATAATCTTTGAGGAGCATAATTTTCCCATATTATTTGGGCTGTTTGCGGGTTCGATTCTAATTCGTGGGGATGTTTACCCGTTAACAAATAGATTGCTGTTAAAGCCAAACTGTAAATATCGCTAGCGAAAACCGGATGTCCTAAACCTTGTTCGATAGGCATATATCCCGGCGTACCAATCACCATGGATTTTGTGGGGTTTCCTGAAGAAATGATTGCAGTACGAACAGTTTCTTTTACCGCACCAAAATCAATTAAAACCGGCTTGCGATTAGAATTACGAAGAATAATATTATCAGGTTTGATATCGCGGTGAATAATTCCTTTCGAGTGGACATATTCTAAGACTGGTAGTAGACTCAGTAAAATTTCTTTGACAGATTTTTCATCCAAACATCCGTCAGCTTCAACGATGTTTGTTAGAGTTTGCCCTTGAATCCATTCCTGAACTAAATAAAATAGTCCGTTTTCAGAAAAATAGGCATAAAGATTGGGAATTTGCTCGCTACCTTCGCCGAGAAATTCTAAAATTGCTGCTTCTCTTTCAAACCGTTGCTGAATATTTTGATAGGTTTTTGGTTCATCTAGCAGTGGTTTAAGTTGCTTGATAACACAACGACGGCGAGAAGGAAGATGAGTATCGTCAGCCAAAAAGGTTTCGCCAAACCCACCCGCACCTAACACCTCGATAACTTGATAACGATTATTCAGTAGCTTTGTTGTCATACTGCTTTAAACGAGTAATACTCCAATCGATGACGCGAACCAATACTTAATTTATCTTAATTTTTCAGACGATATTGGTAGCCGAATATATCCCGGTTTAATTTTTGATTATTTTTTTGTGAGAGGAAATACTGTATCTTGTTATTTAGCTCAAAAAACCCTAGCGCTAGAGTTTTATGAAAAAATTAACTGTGATGATTGGAACAACAGAAGCTGCTCGATTGCTGAAAATTTGTAGTCAAAGAGTGCGGCAGCTGCTTTATGAGGCTCGAATTGTCGGAGCAAAAAAAGTAGGTAGATTTTGGCAGATTCCCACATTCAACGGGATGCCAAAAATTAAAATTGGTAAACGAGGTCCTAAAGGAACTTGGAGAAAGCGAGTAAGCTCGGCATTAACTCGCATTCATGTTAATTCCCACAAAATAAGAAGCAATAATAAAAATGCTACTAATGAGCCTGTAATTGTTGTTAGATCGGGTTCACAGAAGATTGAGGTCCATCACGTCGAAATACAGGGAAGTTGTGAAGTGGTTTATCGTCCACATCACCCTCTCGATTGTGGATCTAAGCTTTGGATTGAAGTTAATTCCGATGTGGTAGTAATACCTTCTCTTTTTGCTGATATGAGCTAGCTTAAATTAGAAAAAATACTTTTATTTGATCGGAATTTTGGAATTATCAAGTTAATACAATTCAATAATTACAGCTATTTGGAAGTAAATAAATTGTAAGAAAGTATTGAGAAATTCTTGTAGTACGAGTTTCCTCAGATATCACAATGTACTTTACTAACAAAAAATATGCTGTATCGTTAGCGATACTGCCATCGGGCATAATGGTATCGCGAAAGATAGCTCCATCTAAATAAGCTATTTCAATACCTACTGCGCCTCTCAAATCAACATAGGAAAGATTGGCGTTGCTAAATTCAGTTTCTTCTACAAAAGCACCTCGGAGAATCGCACCACTGAGATTAGCACCCGCAAATTTGGTTTTGCACAAACTAGCACCACTCAAATCGGCAGATTCCATATTGGCTCCCCTTAAATTAGACTCAGCTAACTGAATTCCTCTCAAAGTCGCACCTTTTAAATTAGCTCCTTCCAACCTAGAATTACTCAAATCGGTACCACTTAAATTGATACTTCTCAGATTGAGATTAATTAGCGGTTCGCTACCCTTGAACCAATCAATCGTACAGAAAACGCCACCAAAATTTCTTTCTCCAAATTTATAACTTTCCAATAATTCTTTTGTAGTAATTTCCATAATCAAAATTTTTTTCAAAGTTCGTTAACATATTTTCAGGCAATATATCCTGTTTTTACTTTCTGATTATTTTTCAGTCAGGGGAAATTAAAGTCGTTTTTATCGACCTGAGTTAGGTGTGATTCAATATCTTTTGTTAGATAATTATATTAAAAGTAATTATAAACCCCTCTGAAGCTGCAATTCACAGTCTCATTGCTGCGATTACATTAAAATAAACTGATAATATATTTTATTGACTATAAATAACTATAACTGCCCAAGAGTTCTTACAATTATATGCTGCGGTCGAGAAAGATTTTACTGGAATTAAACTCGAACCTGGTGCTAATTTAACTGGTGTTGATTTAACTGGAGCTAATTTAGAGGGAGCGAATTTACAAAATACTAATTTATCTTTTTATATTTTGATGAAAACTAATTTTAAGAGAGCTAATCTACAAGGAGCGTTGCTGCAAGAAACAGCTTTAGTTGATGCGATTTTTGAGGAAGCTAACTTCACAAATGCTCAACTTCTTATGTGTTCTATTGTAGGAACTAATTTTAGAGGAACAATTTTTGATAATACCTCCTTCATAGAATGCGTATGTCGAGATACTATCTGGCGTGATGGAAAAATCATTGATGATTCTATGATTCAATATACTCAGAATTAGCTATTCAAATATTTTAAAATTCATCATAATTTCTAAAATTTTGATTGCTGCGTGACCCTACAAGTCTTATCAACAAGTACAACATTTATTAAAGCATCACATACCCTACAATATAGCGGTTGATTAAAATCAGTAATTACAATAAAAACTAGAACTGATATACCACTATAAACTTAAAACAAAAAAAAGGTAGAGAAATAAAATTCCCTACCGTTCTAAATTCTCAAAATTCTAGATAATTACGATCTAAAACTCAACAATTACCCTTCAACAGCTTGAGGCAAAATATCATCTTGACCACTTTCTTCTGTCTTTTCGGCATTGACAAGTATATTTCCGCCTTCATCGACGTCAACTACAGCTGTATCGCCTTCGCCAATGCGTCCAGAAAGAATCTCTTCAGCAAGACTATCTTCCAGCAAGCGCATAATTGCCCTACGTAAAGGTCTTGCACCGTAACTTGGATTATAACCTTCTTGTAGCAAACGCTCTTTGAAACGATCGCTAACTTCCAACTTGATACCTTTTTCAGTGAGTCGTCCGAATACTTCCTTGAGCATGATATCGGCAATTAGCATTACCTCTTGCCTGTTCAACTGACGGAAGACGATAATTTCATCTAGACGGTTGAGGAATTCAGGACGGAAATATTGCTTGAGCTCTTCATTAACCAAAGACTTAATGCGGTTGTACTGAGACTCGCTAGCGTCTTCGGCAAACTCGAAACCGATACCGCCACCACCTTTTTCAATTACCTTAGAACCGATATTAGAAGTTAATATCAGTAAGGTGTTTTTGAAATCAACAGTACGTCCCTTAGCATCAGTTAATCTACCGTCTTCAAGAATTTGAAGCAGCATATTAAATACATCGGGATGCGCTTTCTCTATTTCATCGAAAAGCACTACTGTATAAGGTCTGCGTCTTACAGCTTCTGTCAACTGACCGCCTTCGTTGTATCCGACATAACCGGGAGGCGAACCAATCAGCTTGCTGACAGTGTGACGCTCCATGAATTCGGACATATCGAGACGAATCATTGCCTCTTCCGAACCGAAGAAGTAAGAAGCCAAAGACTTAGCTAATTCAGTTTTACCTACACCAGTAGGACCAGAGAAAACAAAACTAGCAATCGGTCGGTTGGGATTTTTCAAACCAACACGAGCGCGACGAATTGCTCTTGACACGGCTTTTACAGCGTCTTCTTGACCAATTAAACGCTGGTGTAAGGTGTCTTCCATATGCAGCAATTTCTCGGATTCGGACTCGGTGAGTTTATTCACCGGAACGCCAGTCCAAGAAGCTACAATGTGGGCAATATCTTCCTCAGTAACTACAGGTTCTTCACCATCAGTTCGAGTTGCACCGGCTTTACTTTGAGCAATTGCGCGAATTTCTGCTTTGATCTCCATTTCGCGATCGCGCAGTTCGCCAGCTTTGTCAAAGTCTTGGGAACGCACTGCGTCATCCTTCTCTTTAAGAAGTTTCCGCAGTTCTTTGTCTAACTCTTTTGCTGCAGGAGGCAGTTGGGAGTTAATCAAACGTACCCGGCTTCCAGCTTCATCAATTAAATCAATTGCTTTATCTGGAAGGTAGCGATCGCTAATATAACGGTCGGATAATTTAGCCGCCGCTAGCACCGCTTCATCAGAAATTTTCAATTTATGATGTTGTTCGTAACGGTCGCGTAAACCGCGTAAAATTTCAATAGTTTCATCTACTGAAGGTTCACCCACCATAACTGGTTGGAAACGACGCTCAAGGGCTGCATCTCGCTCAATATGCTTGCGATATTCATCTAGCGTTGTTGCGCCGATGCACTGCAATTCACCACGAGCTAAAGCTGGCTTCAGAATGTTGGCTGCATCAATTGCGCCTTCCGCCGCACCAGCACCAATTAAGGTGTGTACTTCATCAATTACTAAAATTACATTTCCCGCCTGACGGATTTCATCCATAATTTTTTTCAGGCGTTCTTCAAATTCACCCCGATATTTTGTTCCTGCAACAAGCAAGCCAATATCAAGAGTTACTACACGTTTTTCTTCTAAGATGTCAGGTACATCTTTGTTTCCAATACGCTGAGCTAATCCTTCAGCAATAGCTGTTTTACCAACACCCGGTTCCCCAATTAATACGGGGTTGTTTTTGGTTCTACGACCCAAAATTTGGATTACTCGCTCAATTTCCTTGGCACGTCCGACCACGGGATCGAGTTTGCCATCCAATGCCATTTGGGTCAAATTGGAGCCAAACTCATCCAGAGTAGGAGTTTTATTGCGTCCAGATTGACCAGTAGAAGTCACTTCAGCGGTTTCACCAAGCATGCGGATAACTTGAGTTCTAACCTTAGATAGGTCCACGCCAAGGTTTTCCAGTACTCTAGCTGCTACGCCTTCACCCTCGCGGATTAAGCCCAACAGTAGATGCTCGGTACCAATATAGTTGTGACCTAATTGGCGAGCTTCTTCCAAAGATAGTTCTAGAACTCGCTTTGCTCGTGGTGTAAATGGAATTTCCACCGCTACAAAACCCGAGCCTCGACCTATGATTTTTTCGACCTCGATTCTGGCATCCTTAAGGTTAACGCCCATAGATTTGAGCACCTTAGCCGCCACGCCAGTTCCCTCGCCAATCAGGCCTAAGAGGATCTGTTCGGTACCAACAAAATTATGCCCAAGACGGCGAGCCTCTTCTTGAGCAAGCATTATTACTTTGATGGCTTTTTCTGTGAAGCGTTCAAACATAAGGCATTATTCCCATCGCCTGCGTCGTGCCGGTACGCTGATTTTAGCACAGGGAAATCCAATGGGTATGTGTAGAAACTTGTTACACACCCAAATGCTTGAAACCCATTTGACAGGTTAGAGTTACATGCGGATTTATTACTTTTTTGTAGTCAGTATACTGAGGAGGTAAATTAAGTGCGCTATTTAACTTGACTACAATCGCTCGCACTCAATTTTGAGCAATTTGCAGAGTAATTCGCCAACCATCACTAATATCAAATTAATTTATTTTCGTCAAGATGATTTTTAACTTTATAAAAATGATTTATTATTAAACTAAATTTAATTAAATTTACTCTAATTTATTAGCCATAACAATTGCTTGACATATTTTGAGTCACACTATACAAAAATGTTGACGGGCACCCGACGGATTCCCATGAAGATTTTTTTCTTCAAAAAAACTTACAGGGCACCCTTGATATTGATAGTGGAATAGGTAAATAGGTACGGAAATTAACTAATAACTCCTTACCTCTTAGTTTCTAACTAGCTGCCAACAAGATTTACTCAAACCTTCACAAACAAAGTTATACCACTTGGCTTTGATTTCGAGAAATTCTGGCTGATGTATCCCTCCCAGCCAAAGTATTAAAGCGTCTTCACCATTATCTTGGTAATAACGCCGACGTCTCCCTGCGATCTTAAAACCAAATTTTTCGTATAAAGATATTGCCGCTTGATTGGAAACCCGAACTTCGAGAGTTGCTCGTTCCAAACCGCGATCGCGAGCAGTGTTGATGAGAGAGTAAAGTAAAGCTGCACCCATTCCTTGGCGATGATATTGAGGGTTTACTGCCAAAATTGTAATATGGGCTTCCTCTAAAATTGACCAAAAACAACCCATTCCCAGGAGTTGCTCGCCGGTTTTAGGGGAAAGTATGCCCTGGATATCGCAGTTTGGACTATCCATTTCCCTTTCGTAAGCGACTTTAGACCATAACCCCCCAAAACAAACTTCATCTAATTCAAGAATTGCGGATAGATGCCCTTTTGATAAAGATTGGATTTTTAGCTCAAATAGATTCACATTTATTGGTTATGTTGCATAGCCTTTGTACACTGGGAAACGGGGGATAAATGTCGCCCTGCTAACAAACAAAAACAATTTATATCATTATGGTATCGACTCATCCTGCTGGAGTTCAAGTTAATGGTAGTAATTATATACTATCTAATGGCAATAGAAAATTAAGCGTTTCGCCCAATCAACAGCTTCTACCTTTAACTGCTAAGGTTAACAATCGGGACAATTTAGAGATAGGGGGTTGTGATGTAACTACCCTAGTTCTTCAATTTGGTTCTCCGCTATATATTTTAGATGAAGAAAGCTTGCGGACAGCTTGTCGCCAGTATCGCGATAGTTTTGAGCAATACTATAAAGGTGAATCCCAAGTATTGTACGCTTCTAAAGCATGGAATTGTCTGGCTGTGTGCGCGATTGTTGCATCCGAAGGTTTAGGAATAGATGTAGCTTCTGGTGGCGAATTGTATACAGCCGTGACTGCTGGCGCTGATGCAAATAAAATTTATCTCCATAGCAATAATAAATCTCGTGACGAGTTGATTTTTGCGATCGAATCCGGTTGTACTATTGTGGTAGATAACTGGTATGAATTGAATACTTTGGTAGAACTTGGTCATGAAAATAGTTCTTCAAGCTCTGCCCCAATACGGATAATGTTGCGTCTGACTCCGGGGATTGATTGTCATACCCACGACTACATCCGCACGGGACAGTTAGATAGTAAATTTGGTTTCGATCCCAATGCTCTTGACGATTTGTTTGCTTTCGTCAGCAAAAAACAATCTTTTCTCAATTGCGTTGGTTTGCACGCTCATATTGGCTCGCAAATCTTTGAGCGCCAACCCCATCAAGATTTAGCTGCTCTTATGGTAGAGTGGTTGACTAAAGCAGCCACTTATGGTTTAGAGATTAGCGAATTAAATGTCGGTGGCGGTTTGGGAATAAGATATGTAGAATCAGATGACCCGCCGAGTATAGAAGAGTGGGTAAAACCGATTTGTGAGGTAATTGAACAAGCCTGCCACAGTGCGAATCTTCCCTTACCAAAATTGTTATGCGAACCGGGACGTTCTTTAATAGGTACGACCTGCGTTACGGCATATAATATTGGTGCATCCAAAGAAATTCCCGGAATACGTAAATATATCGCTGTAGACGGTGGAATGTCAGATAATCCGCGTCCAATTACTTACCAGTCAATCTATCGGGCAGTGGTAGCGAATAAAATGTCCGCGCCATTTACCGAAAAAGTCACAATTGCTGGTAAACATTGTGAATCGGGAGATATCCTAATTAAAGATGCCCAACTTCCAACAACAGAACCGGGAGATATTCTCGTGGTGATGGGAACGGGTGCATATAATTGCAGTATGTCATCTAATTACAACCGTTTACCTCGACCGGCGGCAGTTTTAGTTGCTGATGGGGAAGCAAGTTTAATATTGCAACGGGAGTCATATCAAGACTTAATTCGTCAAGATTGCTTACCAGAAAGACTCAAAAAAAACGAACAATAGATTCGGATGACGGCATTATCTTTAGGGACCCATGAAGGTTGACAAAAATCAATTCTTTTATGCTCCGTAGTTCATGTTACCCTTTGGGAAGATGCCCTGTGGGCTGCTTCTATTTTAATTATGAGGAGCCGTCATTCATAAGGCTGCGTCACTCTGCCGGTCTCAGACGAGAAATATTAAGGGAAGAAAGACGTTTATGTTCCGTCAGTTTCTTCATCTTTGGCTTTTCTCTTTTATGCTGTTGTTACTAGTTTCAAATGATATTTGATTGGGTCGAGTGAATGAAGATTTTCGGGTTCAAGCTTAAGGTAACAGAGCAGCAATTATGCTGTATTGAAGAAATTATGAGGACAAGTCAATTCGTCCGAAATAAGTGCCTTAGAAACTGGATGCACGGTAGGAAGGTTAATAAATACGACCATTACAAATACATGGCGGTACCTACTGCTAAATATCCATTTGCTAACAAACCCAATTCAATAGCCCGTCAATCTGTAGCTGGAACTGCTTGCAGTGCAATTAGTTTGCTTTATGTGAAGTCTGCCGAACAGAATCCTCTATTGGGCAGACTCAGTATAGCCTCCCCCCAGGAAAGACTTTGCGACAACTCTGAAAAAATATACTCATTCGAGCCGGATTTCCAAGGTTTAAGAAGCAATTTTGCTCTGTTGAGTATAAAACAATTTGTCAGAAGCTTCCTGCTATGCTCTAAATCTCTAAGTATTTCTGATGGTAAAAGTATCAGAAATCTTAAACTAAAGGGAACTTATGAGTTGTGTTACTACAGCCTCTATCGGATCGAGCACTTCTGTTTGGTACGTTTTACTGACAGATATTATGCATAATTGGCGGTTGCTGTAAATATAAAAGTAGAAAGCAAACTAACTTTAGGATTCAAATGTTTCATTTCTGTGAAGGTTTACTGGTAGTCTGAAAGACAATTAAATCATCCTACTACGACCACTGCTCTTATAATTACCTAAATACAAAGGCTCTTGTAGGAGGTAGGAAGAGAAAAAAATTATATCGGTAATCCTAGAGTGGGAACGGAGTAATTGCAAGAAATCTAAGAAGCAGATTAAAACTAAGGGTTCAAAGTCAAAAAACTACCACAAAACTAGACATAGGTGTACTCTAAAATACTTAAGAGTAAGTAGGCAGGGAAAGTTTATTGCATTTTACTGGTACATTTTGTCATCCAGTAAAGCCGACTTGGTTGTAATGGTTGACTCTAAACCTCTTCCCGAAGGTTAGCATGGTATATAGCCGACCTATAGCTAAATTAATCAGCGGTGGTGGTTGATCGACCGCTACCTTGCGGGAATTCCTAAGGGAAACGCGGAATTCAAAATTCAAAAGTCAAATTTCCGTAATTGGGTCAGTAGTTTGGTTTAAAATACGGCAAGATAACGGTTGCTGTTAGGATTCAAAATACAAACCAGAATTACTCAGATTTTGGCAGGAAAATCGGAAAATCCCGATTCAGTGTCTAATGGCTAGTCAGTTAACCAAGAATCTGTTGCCTTTTAAGCGGCAGAAAATGAAATCCTTCAAACAAAGCGCGTAATCCAGATGTCATGGGGAATTTATGGAAACAATGGCTGGCAAACCTGGGATGGTCGCAGTCTTTGTTAAAGACTCTGGATATCATGTTAGTGCTGGCGCTAACTTATATGATGCTAGTAATTATCAGCGAACGCCGTACGCTATGGATGGTGCGGGGGTTTATTATGTTGATGCTAGCTTCTGCTGTAAGTGGTTTTTTACAGCTACAATTGTTAAATTTTGTCTTGCAAAGCTTGGTATATGGTTGTGCTGTAGCGATGGCGATCGCTCTTCAGTCAGAGTTTCGCCGCTTTTTAGAGCAATTGGGGCGTGGTGAATTTCGGCAATTGTTCCAAACTTCGAGTTTGGCGGTGCCGAAATCCTATAGTGTAATTGATGAAATTGTTGATGCAGTAAGAGAACTTTCAAAAAACCGGATTGGGGCTTTACTGATTATAGAAACCACCGGTCCAATTGATGAACGGGATTTTTCCGTACCAGGAGTAAAGCTGAATGCTGAAGTTTCTAAGGAACTGCTGCAAACAATTTTTCAGCCAAAAACTCTTTTGCATGATGGTGCAACACTGATACGTGGTTCTCGGATTGTATCATCAGGTATAATTTTACCGCTTTCAGGACGCACTGCCTCCCGCCAATTGGGAACGCGCCACCGAGCAGCGATGGGAATTACTGAGCGTGTAGAAAATTGCATTTGCGTCGTTGTATCAGAAGAAACGGGTTCTATTTCTTTAGCAGAAAGAGGCACTCTAAATAGACCATTAACAATCACGAAGCTGAGAGATTCTTTGGAGGCTCGATTTTCTCCTACTGTGGATCGGGAAGCTGTAGCCCCCCATTTATTGAGTTGGGGTCGTCGAATTCGTGGTAAGTCTTTGGCATTCATTTCACGTTTACTCCGTTTACCATCGACTGCTTCTCGGGATAAAAAATGACAGTGCAATCAACAAAACTAGGATATTTACCAAGTAACTTCAAAAAATAACTACTATACAAACACATTGCAGTAATTATGGATGGCAATGGTCGATGAGTATCATGTCGAAGAGGTTGAGTTTTTGATGAGAGCCACCCATTAGAAATTTTTTCTTCTAAAAAATTTCTAATGGGAACCCTTGACCGAAAATCGGAGGGGGCAAGCCCCCGGATAAACCCGTAGTCAAGGGAATATCTAACATAACCCGCAGTTTTATCGCAAAGGAGAAAAAGAATTAAATCGTCTCAATCGTAATAAATCTAAGAAATATAAAAAAGGAAAACCACAGTCCCAAAACGATCGCAAAGCTAGAATTAGATATGCCAGAAAACATTTAAAAGTAAGTAGACAGCCAAGTTGAGTTCGTCAAGAAAGTCGCACTCCGTTTAATCCAATAAGGCCGATTTGGTAGCCTATGAAAATTTGAATGTTAAAGGCATGGTCAAAAATAGATATCTAGCTAATTGACACTCCCCCCGCATTCTATGCCTGGGGAATGTCAACCTCTCTTAGGGTCCAGAAAAGATTGCTTCTTCTATATCTTGGCGACTCAGAGAATATTTAAAGGAACGTTGAATATCTTCTCCACTTTCTGCTGCATTTAGATATCGTACGGTAACTTCTTCAATATCAAGACAAATTTCAGCTTCCCAACCAGATCGATGTATGCGCCACAAATGCAAACATTTTTGGTCTTGCTGACAACCCTGGTTCTCTAGCCATTGCTCAATTTGAGGAAGTGGATGATTATATAGTGGAGTTTCTGAGTTTAGAAGATACATAGATTTTGGATTTTGGATTTTGGATTAATATCATTCCCATTCCCCCAGCATGGAGTCAATGTGAAGGCAAAGGTTAGAATTTCTGCCAAATTTAAGACCAGGCTTTAAAACAATTTAACTAGTACAGCGCGGCTAAAATAAACCAACCATTCGTAAAACCTCAAAGCTAGGAAAAATAATACTTATTACCTTGATACTTTTGACTTTTGACGAACGCAAGCGGTACTAGTGGTTTGTCTCATTAATCTTGATGGGTGAACTCAGGGAGGGGGTAGAGGGGGTAGATGGGGAAGAGGGGGTAGAAAAAAAATGATTTTTTTATACCCCTCAGAACTTATGGGACAGAACACTAGTAGTGCAAAGCATTAATTATGATGGGTTTATTTTTACTCAAAATTCTTTTCTCCCCCTGCTCCCCCTGCTTGCCCTAACCCGTCAATTTTAATCAAAAAGAGTACTAGTGATGTCTCCTCAATAAGCGAAATCCTTATTAAGATAGCCTCTGTCTGGGTAACAGAATATTTAGGCGAACTACAAGGGAGAAATTGTAACTCGATGTTCGCTAGTTACGAATAGACAGATCCCGAAACGGATGAAAGTAATTGCGTGTTTATAATTATTTTATTGAATATTCCGATATTTTAATTGTGAAATTTATTTACAATATTTGAATGATTTGAGTTAATCATTTTTTGTTGCATTATGGTTCCAGGTTGTTCTATTTTTGTTTGAAAAGCTGCTTCACCTCTGGTTAAGCCTACAGCGATTACTAGCAGCAAACATCCGACAAAAGTTAAACCTAGAATAAATAAAGCAAAAATTTCACCCGCTGAGAGAGGACGGTCAGTAGCGTCGAGATAAGCCGATCTAGATAGATGTCGGCTTTGAGAAACCGGATGGTTTAAGTCGGAAGGTGGTTGAATCACTCCAAAGCGTGAATAGCCAATTTTTAGGTCGTAAGTTAAGCGTGTTTGTGGATTACTAAGGATACCGTAAGCTTCGTTGAGTTTTTGAAATTTAACGGTGGCAAGTTCAGCAGGTAAATCTGTTGTATCGGGATGATAGCGTTTGCTAAGCTCTCGATAAGCACGACGGATTTCGATTACTGAAGCTGCTGGATGAAGACCTAGCAAGGAGTAGTAGGTCGGATAATTACGGCTTGGTGTTGCCCCATTTTGATTCACGGCTATGTTCGTCACCTTGCAAACAGTTTTTCCTCATATTTTAAAACTATCTTTTTGTCGCAAGGTATAGAAATCTAAAATATATAAATATTTGCGATCTTGAGTTTCAATTGCGAATGAATTATTTCAGTAGATCGGCGCGAGGTTTAAAAGTTTCTATTTGCTGTAACTTTTCGTAAAGTTCGCGTTCTTCGGGACTAATATTTTTAGGAGTAATTATTTGAATTTCTACGAGTTGGTTTCCACGTTTACCTTTTTCATCAGGATAGCCTTTACCTTCTAAGCGCAATCTTTGACCAGAGCGAACTCCAGCAGGAATTGTCATTTTTACCAATCCATCTAAGGTAGGTGCTTCTACTTGTCCTCCTAAAACTGCTTCGCAGGGAGTAATTGGTACTCTTGTTTCGATATCATTGCCTTCAAGTTTAAAAATAGCATGGGGTTGTACGGTAATTTTCAAGTATAAATCGCCGCCACTAATGCCCTGGTTTCGTAATCGGATAGTTTGACCTGTAACCATCGCTGGGGGCATATTAACTTCTAAAGAACGTCCATCTTCAAGACGAATTCTTTCTAATCCTCCTTGGTATGCTTTTTCTAGGGGCAAAGTTAGTCTTGCTTCGATATCACGGCGAGAAGGACGCGAATTTGGTGTATAAGATACTTTTGTTCTGGGAGTACGAAATGGATCGGTTGTTGAAGTACTAGTAGAATCACTAGATGCTCTAGATTTATTTTTGACTCCAAAAACTTGGTCGATAAAGGTATCAAAATTATCGTATTTAGCAGGGTTGACATCCCCAGAATTGCGATCGTTTCCGCTCGAACTCCAACCCCGACGTGAAGAAGACTGTTTGGAGCTACCAAAACCATTTTGCTTCCAGAAGCGACTAAATTGGTCGTACTGCGCGCGTTTACCTGAGTCGCTTAAAACTTCGTAAGCTTCATTGACATCTTTAAATTTTTCTTCTGCGGCTTTATTTCCAGGATTTAAGTCTGGGTGATATTGTCGCGCTAGTCGCCGATAACTTTTTTTAATTTCCTCATTGGTGGCATCTTTAGGTACTCCTAAAATCTCGTAGTAATCGCGAAAATTCTGCAAGTTTTGCATAGTAAGTTGTTTAATTTTCGATATAAAACTTTATTTCTCTTAATGGTTTACGTTTGAGTTTAGAATTGAATTTGCCAGGATATTGTGTTTCTATATTTATTTTTTTCTGTCTTGGATTTAGTACTAGTTATGAGAAAATATTTAGTAGGAAGGCTTTGTATTTTTAGTTTTTACTCTCAAACAATATTAAAATCCCCAGAATCAATTAAATACATTTAATCAAATAGGATTATTTAGTCTTAGTATATTGTGAAAGAATGAAAGACGGGGTTTCCCCCTGGAGTTTACATTTTCATTTGCTCTTCTAAAGCTGATTTAAATGGTGTTATAGCCAATCGTCGTCTTCATCATCCCAATTATCTTGGTAGCTGGGTTTGGAAGGTTTACGCTCAGAATAGCCTCGATCGTAAGAAGGATAGCTATTATCCCTACTGTAGCTTCTACGGTCATCCCTACTGTAGCTTCTACCAGAATCCCTACCGTAGTTTCTACCAGAATCCCTACTGAAACCCCGGTCATAATCTCTACCATAATCCCGGTCGGAATTTCTGGCGCTATAGCCTTTGTCGTAATCTTTACCGTAACCTCCCCGGTCATAATCTCTACCATAACCCCGGTCATAATCTCTACCGTAGCTGCTTGAGGAATCTCTACCGTATCCCCTATTGTAGAAATCGTCATCCTGTTCTCGATCGCCGATAAAGATATCGCGGATGGTACCGAATAAATCGTCATCTTCGTCTTCAGCGTAATACTGACGAACTTCTCGATTTAAATCGGATAAAGCATCTTGTAAATCGGCGTAAGCTTGGTCAATTCCTCGATCGTCATCTTCCTTCAAACTATCGCGTAAATCTCGGCAAATATTATCAATTCTTTGACGGCGATTGCGGGCAAATTGCATGCCAAAATCTAGGGCTACATCCCGAAGCTGTCTTTCGGCTTGTAAAATTAATGCTTCTGCACGAGTACGTTTTTCAACTCTTTCTTTACGCTGTCTATCTACATCGGCAAATTTTTCCGCTTCCCGAATTGCCTGCTGAATCTCTGATTCACTTAAGTTGGAAGCGCCTTGAATAGTAATACTCTGTTCTCTTCCCGTAGTTCTATCTAAGGCTGTGACCTGTAAAATACCATTAGCATCTATATCAAAAGATACTTGTATCTGCGGTATTCCCCTAGGAGCGGGAGGAATGCCATACAGCTTGAAACGTCCCAAGGATTTGTTATCGGCAGCCATTTCTCGTTCGCCTTGCACTGCGTGAACTTCCACAGTGTTTTGGTTGTTTTCGGAAGTTGAGAAAATATCGGAACGGCGGACTGGTATTGTAGTATTGCGAGGAATTAGCTTTTTCATCACGCCACCGATGGTTTCCAATCCGATTGATAGGGGGGTAACATCAAGCAACAATACATCTTTGAGTTCGCCACCAAGAATACCAGCTTGAACTGCAGCACCAACGGCTACTACTTCATCGGCATTAACATTTTGATTGGGTTGTAAGCCAATCATGCCCTCGACTAATTTTTCGACAATGGGCATTCTGGTTGAACCACCTACTAGTACCACTTCTTCAATATCTCGCGGTGTCATACCAGCATCTCGCAGCGCTCGTTTTACGGGAAGTCGCAACCTACCCAATAAATCGTCGCACATCGCTTCAAATTGGGAACGAGTCAAGCGAGTTTCTAAATGTTTTGGTCCATCTTTGTCGGCCGTAATAAAAGGTAAATTAATATCGGTAACGCTAACCGCCGAAAGTTCAATTTTCGCCTTTTCCGCAGCTTCCATTAAACGTTGTAAAGCTTGGCGATCGCGTCTTAAATCTACTCCTTCATCTTCTAAGAATTTCTCGGCTAACCAATCGACAATTCGCTTATCAAAGTCATTTCCGCCTAATTGGGTATCGCCGGATGTGGCTTTAACTTCAAATACACCATCGCCGACTTCCAAAATAGATACGTCGAAGGTGCCACCACCCAAGTCAAATACCAAAATTACTTCACTATCGGCTTTATCCAAACCATAAGCTAAAGCCGCAGCAGTTGGTTCGTTAAGAATTCGCAATACTTCCAAACCAGCGATTCTTCCGGCATCTCTGGTAGCTTGTCGCTGAGCATCATTAAAATAAGCGGGAACGGTAATTACTATACTCGTTACAGGTTCACCTAAGTATTTGCTGGCATCTTCAGCTAATTTTTTGAGAATCATTGCCGAAATCTCTTCCGGTGCAAAATCCTTATTTAAACGAGGACATGCAATTTTGATATTGCCAAATTCGTCTTTACGAACTGTATAAGGAACTCGCTTTGATTCTGGATTTAACTCGGAATATTTGCGACCAGTAAAACGCTTGATTGCAAAAAATGTATTCTGAGGGTTGAGGATAGTTTGTCTTCGTGCCATTTGTCCAACAACCTTTTCGCCGTCTTTGCTAAAGCCGACAACGGAGGGGGTGGTTCGCATTCCTTCTGCATTGGCAATAACCACCGGCTTGCCACCTTCCATAACGGCGACTACAGAGTTTGTTGTACCCAAGTCGATGCCTACTACCTTACCCATGCCCTACGATCCCTCCTAGTATGTCTTATAAATATATGTTTAGAAGTATTGCTTGATTTATTGTATCTTGCAGTTGAGGAATACATTGTCAACTAAATTATCAAGGATGAAGTCTAAAGTTTGAAATAATTTAATTAATCCATAGAATAAGCCATTAACAGCGAAATAGATTTTTTTGGTCCACAATGGTAATAAATGTACTCAAAAAAACATTTCCCTTCCTCATCCTTCATCTTGTCTTTTATCCTTTATCCTTCATTGTTCTGAAGTTATCAGTGAATTTAAAGAAACAAGCCGAAAGCCATCTTCAGTCTTATTGCATTAGGGCAGGATTCCTCTGCCAGCAACAGGGGACATTTCTTTATCCAAGAATACATTCGTGCCTTTTTTTCACAATGGGGAAGTGTGGAAATCCACACCTTTGAAGTTGGTAACAATCCCGGCGATTTTCTCTTAAATGAATTTACCTTCCCAAATCAAAACTGAAAAGAGCTATTTATCACCAATTTTAATTGCAGCTCCACAATGATGTAGTTCTGGGAATGGTGCGAACTGATGATAATACTTCTTGAGTGGCGGTTTTATTGGAATTTGCACGAATTTTTGTTACGGAAGCGATAAAGTGTTCTATGCAACTAGTTGCTTTTGATTGGTTAGCAGAAGGTTTATCAAAACTCTAGCGCTAGGGTTAATATTTTGGATTTGGATTTTTTTACTGGGGTTTGTTAGGGGTTGGAAGAAGGGATAAGGAGATTGCGATCGATTGCAGGGTGTGTGGCTTTGAAGGATGTAGTAGAGAATTAGAAGATTTGTAGTGTCATGCACCAAGGATGTTTTGCGATACGCGAAGCGCATGGGTGAGCGGCTTATCGTATTTTTTACAGCCTCGTAGCGCGGAGGAAGCGCAAAGGTTCGCGGAGGTTTTTTTTAAGGAGAAAAAGAGGAGGAAATGATTTTTTAAGGGTTATATTGAAAATCTCTTGATAAATTGAAACCTACATAATCTTTATCAGGTGTTTCTCCAAGAATATAAGTGTAATCAATATCGTATAAAGCTAAATGGTAAATTTTAGTTTGGGGGAATTTAGCTTTGAAAAATCGAGAAAGAATCTGTTCTCTTTTACGAGGTAAGTATTCATAGTAATGAGAATCATTGGTTTCTGATAAAAAACCTTGAAATTTATCAATTTTGAGTAATCCTGATTTAAGTAAAGATTGAGTCAGCGCTGATTCTTTGGTTTGAGAGACAGCACAACAAAGTTGATAAATATAGCTATAGCTGTATCCAGCAGGATAGCAAACAGCTAATTTTAAAGGAGTTAGTTCTGTTAAAATCTTTTTTGCGTTAATTTCTAAATTTAAAATGTTTTTTCCTATATTTTGATTAATTATAAATTGGTAATCAGAGGCAGCAATTTGTTCGGGTAAAGTATGTCTAGTTGGTGTTGTTGGTGAAATGGCAATCCAATCATCATCAAAGGTTTTACCAATCAAACCACAAATAAAGTCTTTATGAGGATATTTACCTTCATAAGTTTCATCTAACCAGTAATAATCATTATCATATCCAGGGAATTGAAATTTAAATGCTTCGATATGTTCTAAATTGGATTTTAGTAAGTTTAACAGAGATTGATATTTCTTTTCTCTCGATAATTTAGTTGCATCATCTAAAAATTTATCTGGTTTTGGATTTTCTCCCGGATATTCGTAAGGTGATAATAAATGATGTATTTGTTCTTCTTGAATCCATTTTTCAACAGCAGCTTCGGGAGTAACGGGTTCGATTAATTGTTCAAATTTAATTAAATTCCAAATATTAAATTCACCTTGAATTGAACTGTCCCAAAAGAAGGTTTTATATAAATGCTCATTTAAAACTTCTAAAGTTCCTAAAAGTTGTTCTGTTTCAAGTTTCATTTGATCGGGGTTTACGATATTTTTACAATTGCTTAATGGTGCGTGACGCTATAAACATCATTATTTCGTTACTGATTAAAATTGTTTGAGAGCGTCACACACCCTACAAAATGAAAATATTTTTTGATAAATTATCTAGAGCAGCAGCTTTAACAATACAATTACAATCTTCTACTAATCTTTCTCGAATTTGTAAGGGTGTAGAAGAATTAATCGCAACAGCATATCTTTCCCACCAAAGTAACGATTGTGAATGTTGTTGAATAA
>JBCCSG010000042.1:0-31325 GCA_039200565.1 Cyanobacteria bacterium P01_D01_bin.50
ATAGTTGTTACGATTCCTTTACTCGGTGGTCATAGGGGTGAGGAGTTTTATCTCAAGCAAAAGTTCTTTATATTTTGTTTGAAATCGAAAGTAGTGTTTGACTTTGCAAGAAGAAAAATCATCCATTTCTATTTGTATTGCATTTCACTCTCCCGTTGATGGTTTATAGTTAGACTTTCATTGTCCATAATTTTTTGTTCGTGCACCAGTAACAGTTCTAGCAAACCATAAACTATTATTCAGTTTTTAAACTTCTATACAATGAAGTTTCTGTAAGAACTTGCTAGAGCTTTTTAAAGGTTTTTACATCAAACTTTTCTCCACGTCAATAACAGTTTTACTTTTAACAAAAACAAGAGCAATACTACGTAAGTAAAAACGCTGAAATTATTTTATTAGACTATAGCCTAATGTTGTTGTTTAGCAATTCCGTAAAATTACTAGATGTAGGTTTTATTCATCAAAAAAACACAATTGGGCATTCAAAGCAAAATTTTTAATAGTAAATTTAGTTTTTGAGCATCAATTAGCACCATAAGCAATATCTCTTTTATATCAGCGGACGCAAACTCGCCAGACAAAAAGTATGGATGCTTATTGCGATTCAAGCTTACCAGACTGACCGTTATGGTAAATTTGTGGTTCCCAAATTAATAAAAGCACGGCTCTGTGCGGTTAAATTAGAATAAGAATAATGGTTTATTTGTGATTTGTACAAAAATCATTAAATCTAAACCTTAGATGTATAACCCGCCTATTGCTCAAAGACATAGCATCACTCGAGCGTGTTACTAGTTTATAAAGGCTAAGCATTACAGTAGAACATATTTCCATAATCATATTGATCCAATTGTAAAGGAGGTTAGTCCGGCTTTTTTATTGAGGTTTCAAGTCGGAATTTAGAGTCTACAATAATTGGAGTGTTACTTAACGTTCATTGAATAAAAGCCTCCTATGGATAACCAGATGCTGCTCAAATCTACTACTCGCCATATCCGTATTTTTGCGGCAGAAGTTGAGGATGGTGAATTGATTCCTAGCAATCAAGTCTTAACTTTAGATATCGACCCAGATAATGAGTTCACCTGGAGTGAAGACACGCTACAGCTTGTATACAGTAAATTTGACGAATTAGTAGAAGCTAACAGTGGTGCAGATTTAACCGACTACAATCTGCGACGTATTGGTTCAGATTTAGAGCATTTTGTGCGTTCGCTTTTACAAGTCGGTTCAATTAGCTACAACCTTTCTGGAAGAATGACGAATTACAGTATGGGACTTCCTAGAGTTGCTGTAAATGAAAGTAAGTAAAATTGCTCTTTATAAACGATTTATTTCATAAAAAATTTATAAAGATAGCACAGACTTATAATGGCACTTCAGGGAGTTTTCCAAATTGCTATTAGGTGCAAATTGGTTTCTTAAAGCACGAAGTTAAGAAAGCCACATAAAGGGGCAGGCAGATTAATTCTGTTCAAGCCTTTTAAAGCGGCTTTTAACTGGCTTTCATTTTTGGAATAAAACTCAGCCCCTCAGAAGCATCGGCGAACTCTGAGTATCTGAGTAGCAAAAGAAGCGGGGCTCCCTACCCCGCTCCACATTAATTAATAGCATGTTAGAACTTTTCCGATTTTTAATCAAACAGAAGCAATAGTTGGAATCTCTGAGATGGAGCCTCATTGCTAAAATTGTAAACCCTGACCTTTGAGCATCGGGATGTTTAAATAATTGTGCGAACCCACGTATTAGAATTTTAGAATTATGACTTTAACCTGAAGCATAAATTAAATAAAAAATATTTGATAAATAAATACTTTTAAGTATGTTTACTATTTTTTTTGCGAACAAAATATTTTTAGGCACTAAGTAAAAAATGTATTGTAAATAATTTGCTTTACTTTATCAGTATAAATAGGTTTGCACTATATTGCTTGATTTATACTAGTCCTTTTACACTTATTAAGGAAGAAATAAATAAAAAATTAGACTACCATTAAGATTTAAATCATTTTTAAATACATTTTTAACTTAAGCAAGCAAGACTATAAAGTAGCCAATGACAGTCAAAGAATTTACTTTTAAGCACATTAGAGCAGGAATAAGTATAAATACTTGTTCTTGGATGCTTAATGATTTGTAAAGTAGGAATATATGTATAAAACAACTAACAAATAAAGAAAGAATATTCAATAAAGTGTATGACTTGACTCTTTATGTGAGTCCACTTGCCTACAAAATAGTATGAGCGTCAGATCAGAGGTGGTATTTTTTTATATACTTTCTCTAAAAGACGTATCATAGCTAATTAACTGCCCATATTTCTAAACTGCTATACTACCTAATCTCGTGTCTGTGATAGAATCCCGAGCCAAAATAGAATATATCGATTTATGTCACGAATCCACGATTAAAAACGTGGGCTTAAGCCTTACTCCTTAAGCTAAAGGCATGACTAACTCGCCTATGTGTCATCTGAATGGTATTGCCAAGTATTTCCCCAACTTGGTTTATGTACAAGTCTTTCTACTAAGACGCGGCAAAATCGGACTACATGAATGGCGGTGAGCAAGGGATTAAAATTTCCTTAAAGGGTCGCGCATCCGGAATCTTCGATCAATTTGCCGTAGCGCAAATTTTAAGGCTATGTCTGGCGAACTTGTTTTAAAGCCTGAAGAAGGCAGAATATTAGGAAATGGGGACGAACGACTTAAAGGGGTTTTGCCGGAACCTTAGGTTATACCGCTAAAAACCGGCACTGCCAACGGCTATTAAAGTTGCTGTATCGCGAACAACCCGATTATAAAAGAACTGAGTTTCCAGACTAAAGTTTAGATTATGAACGCGAACAACGACCCTAGCCGTTATCTATGAATAAGGAATAAGAAAGCCAATCGCCTTCTCGGTGGGAAACTATGGAAAATGACGCGGCAACGCTCTACTGTCCAAATGAACTTTGTCAAGCTGCTAACCCCCTTACCCACAAGTTTTGCCAGCGGTGCTCCACAACTCTACCCAAGCGTTTTCTCTGGGCTGTAGTGGATAATTCAATTGTGGGTAATTCTGGGGAATTATTACAAGAGCGTTATTTAATTATTGAACAGAATGTTTTATTCGATACCAAACCTGGTCTTCTGCCGCAAATACCCGAACAACAAAAGTTAGATGATATCAAATCCTATTTAAGATTAATTCCCTATCGCTTACATGTTCCTCAAGTTTATGGACTACTGTCTTTGAATGTTGGGAATACCTCTACAGAAATATTGCTTTTAGAAAAACCCCCGCTTATTCTCCATGAAGCACCGACAAAAGTGCAATTGTGTGATGAATTGACAACTAGTTGGAAGAGTGCAACTTCCCTGCGGCAACTCAATTGGTTGTGGCAAATAGCCCAATTATGGCAACCTTTAGCTAGTGTTGGTGTCGCTTCTAGCTTGCTGAAGAAAAATTTAATTCGGGCGGAAGGTTCTATAGTACGCTTATTAGAATTAAATTCGGATGGTGAAATTAGACCAACCTTGTCCGATGCCGGAGAATTTTGGCAACAACATTTATTACCACAAGCACAACCGGCGATTCGCGATTTTATGAGCGAAGTTTGTCGTTTGTTAATTCAAGGGGAAATACATTCTAGCGAACAGTTAACTGCTGTTTTAGATAAGGGATTAACTCGCTTGAGTGAATCTCACAAGCCTACCATCAAAGTATTTACGCTGACAGACACAGGACCGTCGCGCCAACGTAATGAAGATGCTTGTTTTCCCCAAAGCGGTACTAGTATTTCCAAGCCACCATCAAAGTCGGGTTTAACTATTGTTTGCGATGGTATTGGCGGACATGAAGGAGGTAATGTCGCTTCTAATTTAGCAATTGAGACTATTCAACAGTTCTTAGGACAGTTAGTAAGTTTACCAGATGACCACATTGGGGCGGCTACGCTGCTTGCGGACTTAGAACGGGCTGCTGCTGCTGCTAACGATAAAATTAGCCAGCGTAACGACAGCGAAAATCGTCAGGGACGGCAGCGTATGGGAACAACTGTGGTGATGGCCTTACCAGTTGCTTACGAAATGTATATTGGTCACGTTGGCGATAGTCGTGCTTACTTAATTACGCGCAATAACTGCCATCAGATAACTCTTGACGATGATGTTGCTTGCCGTGAAGTACGACTTGGATATGCGATTTATCGAGATGCTGTACAGCAAGCGGCTTCTGGTTCATTGGTACAAGCATTGGGAATGAATGCGAGTAGTGCTTTACACCCGACGGCACAGCGATTTATTCTCGATGAAGATTGTGTTTTTCTACTGTGTTCTGATGGTCTAAGTGATTTTGACCGTGTAGAACAATACTGGGATACAGAAATCCTGCCGTTATTAAATAACAATGGTGATGTAGTAAGCGTTACTAAGCAATTGTTAGGAATTGCTAACAATCAAAATGGTCACGACAATGTGACCATAGCTTCCATACATTGCCAAATAAAATATTCTGAGCCGAAGTCATCCTTAGAAGCAAGTCTTGCAGATGTTTCTTTAATTTCAGCAGCGGATTATTCACACTTAGCCTCAGTAACTCAAAATCTTCCCAATGGCAAAACTCAAGTAATTACAGAAAAAGTTGCTGCTCCGGGCTCTAAGTTACCGCTAACCTTAGGGATAATTACTTTATTAACTATGGCTGGCGGTATTTTAGGCTATTTTTGGAGAGGTGGAATATTCAGTAATAATTCTGCCCCAGAAGAAGTAATCGCCAAAAACCCAAGTACTGATAACACAAATCAAGCTAATGAAGAGATCAAGTTACAAAGACTTGCCAAAATAGACCAAGGTTGGTTAATTAATACCAAAACCAAAATTAATCTAACGAAAAGCACGACACCACCTCCTTATGACGATATATCTTCTCAACCGCCATTACCAATTTATGCACCACCTGGTAGTTTGTTACAAGTTGTGCAAAAACAGCAGGTTTCCTCATCACAAGACTATTGGCTACAGATAAAGGTATGCTTGGTTGAAGAAGAGATTGCCAAAAATCCGGTCTTGACAACATCAAATACCAACCCCAGCAAAAATTTGCTCAAACCAGGCGAACTAGTTTGGCTTAAACTTTCGCAACTCACACCATATAATGCCACATTTGGTAAACCAAATACTTTATCAAATGACTGTTCACAGGAGGATAGTTCCCCTCCAGCAATTGAAGATTCTTCGACTTCACCGCCAGTTGATGACTCCGTTCCTGGATTAGAGCCGTTAAGTCAACCAAAACCTGGTAATATCCCTGGGAGCACAATATTACCCCAAACGGGTAACGGCACCGATCCAAAAACTCGATAAACTATAAGAAACTGGAATAATATAGGTAATCGCCTAAACAGAATATTGTGGCGACAAACATTTTGCCTGAAAAAAAATTAGCTATGTAATTATTTCATTTTACCTTTAAGTTTAAAGAATCCATGCCATCCCTCAACCTGGCGATCGCCCGTCTCGTTCACACTGGCACTGAAAATTTCGCCATTTGGGTTGTGAATTCCCCCTATCCCAGTGGTTATGTTCTACATGATTGTTTATGGTCGCCAGAACTAAATCAAGCTTGGCTGGAATGGCAGCAAATGTTTGCTGGACATTCTCGCTTGGATATATCGCCGAAAAATAAATCGAAAACCAAAAATCCACTTCCATTAAATTCCCTATCACCCGCTTCCGGTCAAAAAACCAGCTATAGCAGCCGTTTGATGCAATACATGGGGGTTAGCCTATGGCGTTGGGTATTTGAGGGGGAAATTCTTGGTAGTTTAGAGCGTAGTCGGGGTATTGCAATGGGGCAGCATACACGTTTGCGCTTTCGATTAGAAATCCGCGATCCAGATTTGATTGCCGTTCCTTGGGAAATTATGCAGCGCGAACCCGGACAACCCGCAATGTCGCTTTCTCAACATCTGTTGTTTAGTCGCACTACTTCGAGCGTTGAACCCCTTTCTTGTTCGGGAACTGACCAAGCTTTAAATATCTTGTTAGTTTTAGGAGAAGATGAAAACCTGCAACTTGAAGAAGAAGCAGCTATTCTTCAACAAACTCTTTCTGGTGGTAATTCAGTAAATTTAGGTTCACCAGGATACGCTTCTTGTATGGTAAATACATTAGTAAAACCAACTCCGCAACAGCTAATTTCACACTTAGAAAACAATGCTTACAACATATTTTTTTACGCTGGTCATGGCTTGCCAGGACCAGATGGAGGGTTTCTTTTTTTACAAAAAGATATGACCTTTAACGGCATGGAATTAGCACAAGCTTTAACCCGCAGTAACGTAAAGCTGGCAGTTTTTAACGCTTGTTGGGGAGCCCAACCCGCAGCCAATAAAAACCGAGCGATTCCTCACAGCAGTTTAGCTGAAGTACTAATACGTCAAGGCGTACCTGCAGTACTGGGAATGCGAGATGAAATTACAGATGAGGAAAGTCACAGCTTTATTCAAACTTTTGCTTTAGCTTTACGCACTCGCAAACCGATTGATGAAGCTGTCGCAGAAGGTAGAAAAAGATTATTAACAATTTATCATTTCAATCAACCTTCTTGGACTTTACCAGTTCTTTATCTACACCCCCATTTCGACGGCGATTTACTCAAAAGTTTTGAAGAAGGCGCTACAGAAATACCAACAACTTTTATTCCCGGTAGTGCCAATGCTTCCTTACGTTCGTTACAAGTAGGATCTAAAACTTGGTCGCTCAAACCTGGAGTTACCCGTATTGGTCGCACCAAAGAAAATGATATTGTAATTAGAGAACCTTCTGTTTCAAAACGTCACGCTGAAATTTTATGCCGCAATAGCCTAGTAGGCAATAATCAAGTTCAAAATTACTACTTAAAAGATTTATCTACTTACGGTACCACTTGGATTTTACGCGATCGGGGCTGGGAACAAATTTACCGACGAGAAGAACCTTTAGAATCCGGAATGCACTTAAAGTTTGGTAGCACTAAAAGTCAAACTTGGGAATTTCGGATAGAAAATTAGATACTCATCAAGTTGGTTCTATTACTTATGGCGGTACTAATATAAGTGCTATGCCAGTACTTAAAGTTTAAAACCTGATTTAGCCAAAGAAAATCAGATTTGCCGTTTGCGGAAATCAAAGACTGGATGCTGTAGCTGTCAATACCCCCAATTAATTCCGAAAGGAGACAACACATGGCTGACAAAATCAAAGGTTCAACAAATTTTAATAATTCACATTCTCAAATCGAGTTGGATCTACTCGCAAGCCTACTCGAACCAGAAGATAATAGTTATCCTTGGAATCCCTGCGACGAGGATACGCAAGCTTATTTCGATCGGTTAGAAGAGCAATTCCCCATGCAAGAAATTCTCGGGGAGGAACTACATACACGCTCTCTAGGTTTTCACAACCAACTAGATGCACTTTGGTCTAAAATTGAAACTTCTGAATACTACAATTGTAATACAAATTCCCCAGTAGCGGTTAAGCTTCAAAAAAGTTTACAAAAACAGTTTCGCAATAGCATGCCATTAGATTGGATCGACTTGATTGCTCAGAAAGCAGCAGAAATTTTTAATTCGCAACAGCCAATGGCAGAACAACTGATTGAATGCGTACAAACTGTATTACCGAGTTTGGAAGTTGACGACATTATGGTTTTAGCGCGTCCGTTAGCTTACGCAACTAGAAGTGGCTCACATTCGAGAATTGAATCCACCTTGGCTAACTTCAAGCAAGACGAAAATTGTGAATGGACGGCTTTGTCGGAAATTGAGCAAGCTAAATTGGGTTTAGCTGTTGCTTATCATGCACTAAATCAGCTGGATAATTTTCAAACAGAAGAGTAAATTTTTCTTAGCCATTTTCTACTTCAATTGCAACGCGAATGCAATGAACTTGTTTTTCCTTTTTGATGGCTGGGACTATCCTATTCTAACCTTTTTTATCTCTTGGGGTAGATTTACCCAGTATACTTAAAGAATAAAATAGATAGTTTCCCAGCCTCATCTATCAAAAGATATATTAATATAATTAGCTATGATAAACTTCTATTTATCCGCGTAGTCAGCGGGAGAATAACTGATCCAATTGCGAATGAAATATTGAATCTGTAATGCTAAATTGCACATTATAAATCCCTATACAACAAAGGTTTCAGCCTAAGTTAAGATATATGCTAGTTTTATTCTTTGGCAGCTGTTTAATACTTTTGACGGGTACCCATAGGAATTTTTGACTTTTGACTTCACCTCCTAGGGCACTCACATTTTGCACCAATAAAAGTTAATAAATGTGCCGGTTGCGGCCATTCCTAAAAATATAGCTTGTCTTCGGGTTTTTTTATGCTTGCGAACTTGCGCACCACCTGAATATTGTGACAATCGCGGCCATTCCTGTATTAATTACTTGTTCCCGAAAAAGCGAGTGGCAAAATTTTGTTCGCGATTGGGTGAAAGCGCTCTTGCTTTAAGAATTGCAGCCATTAAAAAAGCATAAGACAAAACACCCACAATGACTAAAAGTAAACCGTTAATAGCCCCAGTTGCATTCCATAAAGCGTGAAGTGCTGATGCACTGAGGTAGCCAACTAATATAATTTGTGGTCCTAACTTTGGTTTAAGCACAGCTAAACCGATGAAATACCCAAGATATCCACTGTAAGCCATGTGTCCCGCCACTGAACCTAAAATTCTCGGAATCAGCAGTTGTAATCCTACTAATTGTCCTGTTGTTTCTGCTCCTGCTTGAATAGCGGCGCTTTGAGTAACTTCCGGTACGTACTGGCCAAGTGTTTCTAAGAGTGTAAAACCGACGGCAGAAGCTGCGCCTAGTAAGATTCCGTCTAAAGGTTCCCAAACACCAACACGCTCTCGCCAAGGTGAAGATAATCCTAAACCGATCAAGTATATACCCAAAACTGGCAATGCTTTAAGTAGTTCTTCCATTAAGCCAGCGCCGAAAAACATCCGCACTAGCCATTCTGTAAAAGTAATTGATTCTTGCCCTGAAGGTAAACTACCAGGTAGGATTTCGCGAAATATAAAAATGAATAAATCTAATAAAGGACTAATTAAAATTAAAGCA
This sequence comes from Cyanobacteria bacterium P01_D01_bin.50, assembly GCA_039200565.1. Lineage (GTDB taxonomy): Bacteria > Cyanobacteriota > Cyanobacteriia > Cyanobacteriales > Nostocaceae > Rivularia. The sequence continues at coordinate 9,102 of JBCCSG010000042.1, forward strand.
GTTGATAAAGCCACGCCAAATAAAACCCACCAAGGCTTATGCTTGCCACATAACTGATAAATAAAATAATAGGCAGCAAAGGCTATATAAATAGCGACTATAGTTTGGTTTGCTTCCGGTTTTCCGACTGTAGCAAACATTAGTACTACAAAGATGACTGTTAAAATTCCCGGTATTAGGTAGGCTTTGCGAGTTAAGTCTTTACCTGTAGAAACTATGGGAAATAATTGAGTAAAACTAACAGAGTCTGATGCAGAATAGTTTTGAGAATTTGTATTTGATTTATGGGGTGTGTTAGGAGAAATTGTTGTTTTTTGTCCAACTATTTCATTACTAAAAACCAATTGAGGTCCATCATAACCCAACGTAATGCGATCGCCAGGAAAAATCTGCTGACATTCCTGCAAGCGTTTTCCGTTCAAATAAGTACCATTGGCACTATTTAGATCGCAAAGTATCCAACTGATTTCACCATCGGGGGATAAACTTAAAGGACGAATCACCGCATGACGGCGAGATACCATGCGATATTTTAATGCATCTAATACAACTTGACAGTGAGGATCGCGTCCAATTACCGCCTCTGAAGTTGGAATCAGCGAGTAGCGTTGATTAACTAATCGTGTATCTAATTCCTTACCAGACACTAGCCGCAGAAATGCATTCTGTCTTGCGTTTTTGCCTGTCATCGAGTCAGTATTATTTCTCAACTATATTATAAGTATCTTATCTTTGTTGGCGGTAAGACTCGACCGCTCAACTCTTAGTTAAAACCCTGGTAATTTACATTTCATCCGGGATTTCCGAAGCTTTGATGTAGGCTCGCTGACATTTCTTATAGATTTTCATTAGTCATGAAATCTACAAATAACTGCCAGTATTACCTTTGTCGCGCTTTTTTTGGTGAGGTTATAAATGTAGTGCTAGCTGCAAGCTAGCATTTACGATATAGTCTTCGGCTCACATGACTCCGTTTTTAGGAAAACCACTATACTGGTGCAACGGGGAAAGATTTTGAGATCAATTACTAGTTATTAAACCTCCTATAATTAACTATTTGTTTGTTTTCCTTTTCTTAATACACTATAGTTCACTCTTTCGGAGCAAGTGAAAATTTATAACTAAAATTCAAAAGACGGATGAACTTGTGTCGGTAGAATTACCCTAATTATTAGTCTAATCTAAATGAGTGGGCTTTGGCTTTGTTTAACTATAAAATTTACACCGCATTTGCGAGTTTCTGGAGAAAGCTTTTGTTATACAGTTCAATTTAATGTATATTTATGGTCTTAAATCAAATAATAATTTTGTATGGAAGCAGTTTTCAAATCGTAATTACTATATGAGTTATTTACTTTAATGTTATTAAGTATTTATATTTTCAACCAAAAAATAAGCTATTTAGGATCAATATTATAAAGTAATGGGTCCATTTGCCAGTATGAGAATAATTCAAAACTAACAAATGACCGCTGTCTGTGAAAAATTTACAAATTAATTAAGATAAGATAGCCATTTGGGGATGTTCTATTTTTGTTCCTAGTACCTTAAGAAATTCAGCCAGCCAACGAGGATGGGCTGGCCAAGCAGGTGCGGTTACTAAGTTTCCATCAACTACTACGTCATTTGCACTAACATCTACATATGTACCGCCAACACTGACTATATCTGGACTACAGGCAGGATACGCAGTACAAGTTCTGCCTTGCAATACATTAGCTGCTGCGAGAACCTGTAAACCATGGCATATTGCAGCAATCGGTTTATTCGCTTCAGCAAAATGCTGAGTAATTTCTAATACTCTTTGATTTAAACGTATGTATTCTGGTGCTCTTCCTCCAGGAATAACGAGGGCGTGATAGTTTTTTTCGTCTACTGTTGCAAAATCAGCGTTTAAAATAAAGTTATGACCGGGTTTTTCGCTATAAGTTTGGTCACCTTCAAAATCATGGATGGCTGTTCGTACTTTGTCACCGGCATTTTTTTCGGGACATACCGCATCAACTGTATGTCCTACCATTTGTAAGGCTTGGAAGGGAACCATCACTTCATAATCTTCTACATAGTCCCCAACAATCATCAAAATTTTCTGGGCTGCCATACTCAGTTTTACTCTCTGATGGACAAAAACAGGTTATATAAAAAAGGTTACAGCTTAAAGGTTAAAGCTCAAAGCTTAAATAGTATCAAGTCCGGTTGATTACTTAGTATATAACCCTATTGAAAAGATGGCGTTTATTGCCGAAGAACGAGTGAATACTCATTCTTTATGTCTCTTTATTTAGCAACAAGAGATATGATAACTGTTTAACCGGACATGATATAACCTTTACCTTTGAGAAATTAAAAATAGTACTAAATTTAAAAATAATTGCCACAGATGAAAATCTAAAATTATTATTCAATCAATTATTCCGTGTCTGGAATATCAAATCTAAAATCTTATAAGGCATGATAACAAAGCCATTCAAAATAATACGATCAATCAATTTTTTGATTAAAAACTATTTAAGATATAGAATTCACGGCTTGCTGCAATTCTCTAAGCTTTTCTAAGACTGCACCACAACTAAACAATTTTTCAGCCTTCGCTAAACCTGACCACATATCTCCACAAATTCCGCTACGCCATAAATAAAAACCGCCATTCCATAATGCTGTTTGTAGTATTTCTGACGGTTTACCTTGTAATAGCAAATGCATCTGTGAAACTAATTCATCAGTACTATTTAAAGGTGTATTTTTGGTAATAAAGCCATATTCGCGAGGGACTAAGAGTAATCTTTCTATAGAGTTAGCAGCATTTCCTAAACCTATAATAGCAGTGCGATCGCGCGGTAAATCGCAACTACCTTCTAAACCTTTAACTGTCGTAAATTGAGTCACCCCCATTTGAGCGAAGGTTGCTTGAAAAAAGTTTTCGGTTGGTGGATGAACAAACCCAGTAATTATATGAGCATTACCAGCATAGGGACACCAAATTAATTCCATTGTGGCAAAGGGGGGGCGTTTGCCGATTTGATCGCGGTATTCCCAAATACTTTTTGTTATGGGAAAATGTCGTGGTGTATAAACAAAACCGATCCCCGTTTTTTCTAGAATCTGCTGAGTTTTTGCTAACTCTAACTTTGTCCAGTCAACACCCAAGCCTTGCCAAATATCCACCAGCGGAAGTCCGTATTTTGTTGGCAAGCGATCGCCACCATGCATGATGACATTTTGCCCAGAATAAGCTAATAATAAAGCTGTAATGGGACTAATGGGGGCAGTGCGGGTTCTGCCATCATAAGGTATACCAAAAACTATAACTGGTCGCTCTGCCTCGATTGCTTGTAATTTTGGTCCAAGTTCATTGTAAGCATCCAACATTCCTGCTAACTCTTCGCTAGTAGGTCGTTTGATGCGATGTGCAATCAAAAAAGCACCAATTTGTGCTGGTGTTGCTTCCCCTAACAACATCATTTTGGTTGCTAATCTTGTTTCAGTGCGAGTTAAATTTTCTTTTGTATGTTTTCCACTACCTATTTTTTTAAGTAAATCTCTAAACAAATCGCTCATCTTTTTTTTGATAGTTGATAGTTGGTAGTCGATAATTGGTAGTTGATAATTGTAAAATTTACTAACTCCGTGAGCCACTAACTACTAACCACTAACTACTAACCAGTTTTGGTATATGTTCGCAGACTAGATGCCAAAAATACTTAATGGGAGGAATTTGTAAGCGGTCTTGAGTTGTTACCATTACTACTTGACGAGTTAAAGATACACTGTTGACGGATGAACTATTGTTGATTGTGAAAGGACGAACCGCAAGATTGGGATCTATACGTGCTTCAACTAATGCCGAAGTTGGTAATAAAGCGATTAATTCTCCTTGACGTACTACCCCCCGGAAGGCATCTAAGGTATTTACTTCTAAGGCTGCTTTAAGTAATGCACCGTTTTCGTCAAATCGACTTTGTACCAAACGCTGCATTCCATAACCTTCTTTAAAAATTACTTGGGGATAGCGGATTAATTCTTCCCAAGGAATACATTCATATTCAGCTAATGGATGATTGGCTGATACTAAAACTTCTATCTTGTCTTCATAAAGTGGTTCAACAATCATTTCTTTACTCGCAGTAAAAAAACGATTGTTCATTACAATTGCGACATCGACTAATCCATCTTTAAGAACCTTCAATGCCCTATCGCTACCTAATGATGTTACCCGTAATTGCACATCCGGGTATTTGTTGCAAAATAATTGTAATAAAGGTGGAAAATAATAAGCACATACAGATGGAATAGAAGCAATACAGAGTTCTGGTTGTTTACCTGTGATTAAATTTTTTATTTCCTGCTTAGCAGTTTGCCACTCTAAACAAATTTTACGGGCATGAGGTAATAAAGTTTCGCCAGCCCAGGTTAATTTTGACTGATTGCTTCTGTGAAACAATTCAAACCCTAAATCTGCTTCCAGTGCCTGGATTTGGCGACTGATTGTAGATTGGGTAACACTACATTTTTGCGCTGCTTTCTGAAAGCTGCCATTCTCGACAATTGCCAAGAAGGCTTGCAACTGTTCTAGCCGCATTATAGAGTAGCCGATGGTTACATTTATGGCAAATTTAACTTAACGTACTTTTAAGCATTTTTTAGTAATTTTTGTTACATATATGCTTGATTGAGCAATTTTAAATGAGTTTATATATGTTTGTAATTTTACTCTGATATAAAGATTTTAAGATATTATAGCTTGTTCTAATAATATAGCGAATTTTACGCTTATTAGAATAGAAACTCTAATTTTACCGACTAGTAAAAGCCTTTCTCTTTTAGAGGGGAGAGATACTCAACGCTATATTGTTTTCAAGTAATTATTAATTATTTTTGTTAATAAAAGTATAAATAAATAAAATTTCTCTTGTTGATTAAAAATCAAAAAAAATAATGAATCAATTTTGAATCCGGTGGTTAACGATACAGACATTTATACAAGCTCTGTTTACTTATCTATGACATATATGGAAATTACCCAAAATATAGGAATCCGGTTTGATTTTTGGAAGGCGCAGCGTGGCGAAGCCACAATTATTTGCGTGGGTAGGCAAGAGGCAAAAGGCAAGAGGCAAAGGGATTGTAGGATATTAGGGTGTACCAATAAGCGTTTCAATTTTCAATTAGGATTCCTATATCAAATATCCTAGCCTCTAAATTTAAACGCGTAGTACAATGCTGGCATCCCACGATTTTTAAACCTTTTTGATTAATGTACCAATGATTGTTTATATTTGTAAGTGCAAAATATTGATTTAAACAGATGATTTTCTTTATTGTTTACTTTTAATATTATTTATTTATCATATTATCCGTTCCCATTCACCGATATCAACATTTATAATGGCAAGGTATGAAGCATGAGAAATCTATTTAGACAAATTCGTAAATACAGTCAGAACGATAATTTTTTGCATTTTATTGAAAATGTCGAAGAATTAGTTTCCAAGCTGTTATCGATAATTATGGTAGCGGTAATATTATTTACAATTACAGATTTAGTAATACATATAATCAGAAAAATATTAATATGGGACTTGAATCGAGCGAGCTTTAATCAGAACTTATTTACAACTTTTGGACTTTTCTTAAATGTTTTAATTGCTTTAGAAATTCTAGAAAATATTACTGCTTATTTGAGGAAACATGTTGTTCATGCAGAATTGGTAATTGTTACTTCCTTAATTGCTGTAGCCAGAAAAATTATTATTTTAGATTTAGGGAAAACGGATGGTGTACAAGTTGTTGGTTTAGGAATAGCAGTTCTAGCTTTATCAATAAGTTATTGGATTATTTATAGTAGAAAACGTAGAAATTAACGATAAAATATTTCATTCAATTAATATATATAACCATAGATTCATGAGCTAACAATGCTCGCTCAAAGTCAGATTTCAGTTCGACTTGAACTCCATCTAAAAAATCATCGTTATCATTTGGATGATGATTGGAAAATACAAGTTGTTTAACACTCATTTTACGAGCTAAATCTACAGCAATTTCCCAATAAGAATCAATTGGTATTTGCGAGTCGCGAAAATTAGAAGTAAGGTAGCTAGGATTCGCAATCAGCAAGTCTACTCCTTGAGTTAACTTGATGATGCTATCTTGATCTAATTCTTCTATTTTAGACTGTAAATCGGTGATATAAGCGACGCTATATTCTTTCCATGTAACTCTATAGCCTATAGACTTCTGAATATTATTAATTAATGCCATTTCTACTGTTACATCATCTATGGCTACCATTTTATCCGGAGTCAAATTATAAAACTGCAGTTGTGACTGCATGACTTGTAAGGGGTAAGGAAAATGCGGTAGCAACATTTGATCGCAAAGTGATTGCTTAATCGATGCTCCATTAGAAGCAGCTGTACCGTAAATATGTAAGCAGTTTTGGGGTGCAAATGCAGGAGCAAAGAAGGGAAAACCCTGAATACGGTTTGTTTGAGCGTTGGTAAAAAATAAATGGGTTACTAATTTTTGCTGTTGTTGCAGCCAGCTTTGTCCTAACATTCGCAAGCCGGTACCACCATCGAAAATCAAATTTTTTCCACCAATTTGCATTTCTACGCAAGCAGTATTACCGCCATAAAGATTAGTCTCTTTACCCGGAGTTGGAATTAAACCCCGCACACCCCAAAATTTAACTAAAAATCTATCGGCTTGCTTTTCGGGGAGATTCTCTGACGATTCTTTTACATATTTATGCTGGCGTGACGATTCTATATTTGACATTTTTATTACATAATTGTCTTGCCGAGCAGGTCATCGTAGTGTCGCACTTCTAACAATTTGTTTTTGTCGTCTACGATGACAACTGTCGGAGAGAAATTCTTGATTTCCTCCGGAGTAAACTGCCCGTAAGACATTATAATCAAGCAGTCCCCTTTTATGCCTAGACGTGCCGCAGCCCCATTTAACTCGATAGCTCCCGAATTCGCTTTAGCCGGTATTGTATAAGTAACAAAGCGCTCACCATTAGTCACGTTCACTACTTGTACTTGCTCGTAAGGTAAGATACCTGATTTCTCCAAAAGCGTTTGGTCTATGCTAATACTACCCACATAATTAAGATTAGCTTCGGTGAGAGTACAGTTGTGAATTTTTGCTAAAAGAAGCGTGCGCTGCATTGGTCTGGTGGGTTTTAAAGGAGAAAATTGAAAACGAAAGTTGTTGTTGCTGCTTGAATGCAATTCAAGCGTGAAGTTTTATGTATTATTTAGCAGCGGCTAAGACACATTTTTCTACTAAAGGCTGGACTTTATCAACATCCTGCCAACCAAGAATCTCCGTTACTTTTTTCTCTAGGTTTTTGTAAGTGCGGAAAAATTCTGCAATTTCATCAAGTTTATGAGGAGCTAAATCTTTAATAGATGTAACACCAACATAACGTGGATCTTTATCAGGAACGCAAAGAATTTTTTCGTCGCGATCGCCACCGTCAATCATTTCTAGCATCCCGATGGGTCGTGCTGCAATTACACAACCGGGGAAGGTTGGCTCATCCATTATTACCATACCATCGAGGGGGTCGCCATCATCAGCCAAAGTATTAGGTACAAAGCCATAGTCATAGGGATATTGTACGGATGAATAAAGTACTCTATCTAAGGCAAAAGCTTGTAAATCCTTGTCATATTCGTATTTATTTTTACTTCCGCCGGTAATTTCAATCAAAACGTTTATTAAACCGGGTTTTGGTTGAGCTTGGATAAGTGATAAGTCCACAGATTTCTCCTAAAGTAAAAATTAATTGTCGGTGAGAAGCTCGGAGGCTCCCCGTGTAGAATTTTAGGTCAATATGGACTTAACGATAAAGTAGTTTATCGCTTTTGGATACAAAAAGGTCGGCGTTGCAGGGATTAGTCTTGAATATTCGACAAGAAACACCAACAAAAACCCGCTAATTATCAACTTTCTGATGTAGAGCGGGTTTTTAAGATTCGTAGCGTAGTGGTTTAATACTTTTAATTTTGTTTCCCATAGATAATCACCATGCAGCACAAGAGAGATCCGCAAAGTAAAATAAAGGCTCGGGCTAAGCTTGGGTATTTTATTATGAGTCTCATAGTCTAGTTGAGCCACCAAGTATTCCAGAGGCTAGACTCTTTTAGTCGTCTTAGAGCCTCCTTGTGGATTTGATTTCAATAAAAATAAAAAAGATGCCCCCTTCAAGATGGCATCTTTAATATCTACATATCTACATTAAAGCCGGTTTTCTCTAGATGAGTGTTTGGAAAACTATTTTGGGCTTATACTTGCGGGTGGCGCTTTTTTACCATCTTCAAAGTATTAAAGTATTTGAACGATGATTTTCGATTCAATGGGTAGAAGCAACGCCCTTATAGGCGGCACAGTAGAAAATATTTATCTTTAAGTTGATATTCGTCTTGAAATATTTTTCTCGTACTCAATTACAAGTAGAGAAGTAACATCACTTTTATGTGAGTTGCTTCTATTAATTGCCACTCTCGGAGTTACTTTTTCTTGGATAAGCCCGAAGTGTTTTGATTCATTTTATAAATGGATGAAATTTCACTTTTTATTAGTTCTGTATCATTGTCAGTTGTTTGTAAGTTATAGGTTAATGGTTGCCGGTTATCCTGGACGCTGCTTGAAGAGTAATGACCAATTACAAACATCGGTAACGTCAGAGTTAACATAGCAATCGCTGTCCCTACAACGTCTGCCAAACGTTGGGAAGGTAATTCCTCTGTATTGGCAGACTGACTGTTTGAATCCATATAAATTATTTAACTCTTTACATCACTAGTTGCTACAACTCTCCTTTACTGAGAGTGTTGCTATTATTTTAGCTTTTTTTCTGACTGTAAACTCTGTACTCTTCAAGATTTTCAATGAGTTTTGGAAGTCACTTTATATATTTCTTTATACCGGAAACTCTTGATACCAAGTAATGCTGAAATATATTTTTTTATTTTTGTAACTTATCTCGCTTTCTACTTGCGTATTTGCTGTTATCATTACAGCTTATATTCATTAAATTCTATGCTAAAAAAAATACATATAATCTATCTATTAATATTAACTTTAAATCATCTCAAAGGTCAATATCCTCTTTCTTTCGGATGATTTAGTAGTATACACAAGGGTTTTAGGCTTTTTATAAAGAAAATTCTTTTATGTTTAATACCGAAACGTTATTGACGATACTTCAAATTTTGAGATTCATCATCAGTAAATCCACTCAAAGTGAATTATTAACAAGATGCTTTGTGTAAAATGCTTAGATCGTAATTATATACCGCATAATTACAGAAGCATCTAACTATTTTCAAGTAACAGTAAGTGATGATTACTTATCAAAAATCTTCACATTTAAATCCGTTAAAATCATTATAAATAAAGTTGATGCTACCAAGAGAGGTACTGGCAACAGTAGGCTATAAATATCCGGATGATTTATGAAAAATTATCATAGGGTTATGTCTCATTAATATTCTTTTAATACAAGTTAAAGGTAAGCTGTAGACTGTCTTATATTCCAAATAAAACAAATTAAAAATATATAACAATTTATAAAAAAATCCGGACTAAAAAAACCGCCACTAAGATAGGGCGGTCTGGTTAAGCAATCGGAGGGTATTTATAGCTTACTCTGCTGGGATATAAAATTGTTGTAGCCAAGTTTGCACTTACAAAACAAAATTCGCCGCTTTAAACAATTAGTTCAATTTACACTAAAAGCGCCTATTTTTTCTTTGATAAATCTAATATAAAGATGCCTAAAAGTGGATTTAATTACCCGAGGCATTCCAAAATCAATTGGCATCAATTTGGAGGGTAGTTGCCAATCATCTATTTGTAACAAGTCAGGATGTAACTGGACAAAATTAATCGCATCTAGTTGAGGACAAATTCCCAATCGCATTGATGCAGCAACGGTGGGAATTTGCTCGGGAGGAACTTTGAGTATTTCTACTATGGCTCGATCTAAAGCAAATACGTCTGTTGATGCACCTAATATCCCTAGTTCGCGAGGTTCACCTCCGCTAGGACCGTTACCCTCATGACCGATAATCCCGTCTATAATTGTTAAATTCGGGTTAATAGCATTTGCAGTCTCAACTAACATTTCTCCAAAGCGCTTGGCATCTTTCCCCGCTTCCATATGCCACCAAGCTTTCATTTTGCCTGGTACGCAACCAAACAAGTTTTTCACTCCCAAAGTTAATACCAGTTGTGCGTGAGATTTGACTTTCGGTAGGTTAATTACTACATCGGCTTCCATCGTCTCTTTAGACAACAACAGATGGTTAAATTTCTCATTAACAATTTGGTAGCGTTGGGCGTGAAACTCTACGATCTCAAGATTGAGTTCTTGCAAAATATTTTCATATCCATTAGCTAAGGCAACTCCCCTAGGGCTACCAAAAGCAGGGCTATCTCCCAAAAAAGGCTTACCACCAGCCTCAATTACCATATTCGCCACTGCATAAACCATTTCCGGACGTGTGGTACACTCAGATTTTGGACGCGAGCCCGTCAGCAAATTAGGTTTTAGTAGAACGCGATCGCCACTTTTAACGAATGCTGTGATTCCACCCAAAGGTTCAAGTAAAGTTTCTAAAGATTCCCTTAATACTTCCACTTTGTAGGAATTAGCCCTAATTAAACTGACTGATGGTGTTTGAGTCTGCATTGATGATGTAGTATTTCTATTGTGTGGTTTGATTGCAGCTTAATTTAAGCGTATTTTTAACCTTGGCGAATCAGTAAAAACTAGGGACAGTTTCAAATGTGGACAATGGTAAGGGATTTAGGAGTTAGGAGTTAGGAGTTGGGAGTTAGGAGTTAGTAGTTGGGAGTTGGAAGTTGGTAGTTGTTTTTAATCATTTAGTCTTCCCTATTCCCTATTCCCCATTCCCTATTCCCCATTCCCTATTCCCTAACAATTTCACTCATTTGTTGGAGATTTAATACTTTGGCCAATTGTTGTTCCTTCATCAGCCCTTTTTCTAGTACAATCTGTCTTAGTGATTTACCTGTGTCCATTGATTCTTTTGCTATTGCTGCTGCATTGAGGTAACCAATATGAGGGTTTAATGCCGTTACTAACGCCAAACTTCCTTCGGCGTAGGCTAAACAACGTTCGGGTGAAGCAGTAATTCTTTGAATGCAGCGAGAAGTGAGTGCCTCAATAGTATTGCCAAGTATTTCAATACTATGAATTAGATCGTAGGCAATCAACGGCATCATCACATTCAATTCTAATTGTCCTGCTTGTGCTGCATAATTAATTGCAGTGTCGTAACCTATAACCTGAAAACACACCATTGATGTCATCTCAGCCATCACTGGATTGTATTTTCCAGGCATAATTGAAGAACCCGGTTGAACTGGTGGTAATTGAATTTCTTTAAAACCAGTTTTGGGACCCGAATCCATAAGACGCAAATCGTGGGATATTTTGACTAAATCTTGTGCGAGATTGCGTAAAGCACCAGATACATTAACAAATGGTGCCATACTTTGCATTGCAGCCATGAGATGAGGAGCCTCTTTCAGAGGAGTATTAATTAGCCTTGAAAGAATATTTATCACACTTGGCCGATATTGGCGATGGGTGTTTAACCCCGTACCCGCTGCACTACCTCCCAAACCCAGCACCATTAAATCCTCTGCGGCGCGATTAATTCGGCTTTGATGTTCTCTAAGAATCTGTGTCCAAGCGGCAAATGTATCGCCTAAACGTACTGGTACTGCGTCTTGTAAATGAGTGCGACCAGATTTTACAATATCTTTAAATTCTATCGCTTTATCAGACATTGCAGTAATGGCATTATCTAAAGCAGGATACAATGTCGCAGAAAGAGCCAAAAGTCCGCCGATTCTAATTGCCGTAGGAATCACATCATTGGTAGACTGTCCGTAGTTAACATGATCGTTGGGACTTACGCGCTTGTAATTGCCTTTCTCTTCTCCTAAAATTTCCAACGCACGATTTGCTAGCACTTCGTTGACATTCATGTGGTGGGAAGTACCGGCACCTGCTTGATAAACATCGACTACAAACTGATCGCGAAATTTACCCGCTAGTATTTCATCAGCAGCTTTGACGATCGCTTGGCTAACATCTTGAGGTATACAACCTAATTCGCCATTTACAGTTGCTGTAGCTTTTTTGATGATAACGCAAGCATCTACGTAAGTAGGTAAAGGCTTAATGCCGCTGATAGCGAAGTTTTCTGTAGCCCTCAGCGTTTGAATCCCGTAATAAGCGCTACTTGGAATTTGGCGATCGCCCATTGAATCGCTTTCGATACGAAATTGTGAATCAGTCATGGTAACAGTTAACAGTTAACAGTTAACAGTTATCAGTTAGCGGTAATAAGAGACATTGGTCATTATTATTTCTTAATCACTTGCGATATTATGCGAATAAATCCAAAATCTGAAATCTAAAATCCAAAATCGAATGACTCTGCCAAACTGGATTACTTTCTCTCGTCTTTTGGGGATACCGTTTATTATTTATGGTTTGCATAACCCTACACCCCAAGGAAGATGGGTATGTTTTGCAATTTTTATTGTGGCTGCGGGTACAGATTGGTTAGATGGCTATTTAGCTAGGAAGTTAAATCAAGTAAGCGATTTAGGGAAGTTTCTCGATCCTTTGGTAGATAAATTGCTAGTACTTGCTCCTTTACTATCTTTGATTGAATTGGGACAAATTCCAGCCTGGGGAGTATTTTTAATATTAGGAAGGGAATTAGCTATTGCAGGTTGGCGAGTTAATCAACCGAAGATAAGTGGTGCGAATATTTGGGGAAAATTAAAAACTGTAACTCAAATAATTGCGATCGCGCTTTTGATTGCTCCTTTACCTCTACAATGGGAATTACCTTCTTTGATTGCGTTTTGGGTATCTGTGGCTTTAACTTTGATCAGTGGTGCTATTTATCTTTTACCGGAGAAGACATCAGATGAAATAGTTAAATAGCTACAAGATGAATCATAGAAAAGCACGATAGCAGCGATTGGAAAAGAGAACCAATTTCTAAGTTCAAAACTCAGCTAAAGGTTGATAAAAATCTGACTTTAGAAGAATACAATTATCTCAGTTGGGGAGTAGTTCCCCAAGAAATGGAAGATAAATGGTTTATTTACCTTGAAGATGATTGGTTATATTACCATCGTAGCTGGACGGGTTATTGTATTTTTGAAGTGCGTTTAGAAAAAGTTGACAATGGATATAAAATAGCTGAAGCGTGGGTTAATGACGATCCCAGTCAACATTTTCATAATAAATCTCTGCCGGTTTGGATTGATTGGCTGATTAAAATTAATCGCGAACGTGAATATTGTTCTGCTAGAGTGATTATTGCTTTCTTTATTTATATCTTTTTGAAAGATATTTTAGAAGATAAGAATAAATTTTATAACACAAATTTCTTAGTCTTTACAATCAGCTTTTTCTCTCATTTTTATCCAAAAACAGTATTCAAACGTTGGGATTTTTCTAGAGATGTATATAGATTCATACACTACTACAATATAAAAATAATCTTTGATTAGTAAGGTAACAAAAGTTTATGAATGGTGCCGTACTCTCTCCTCTTAGCACCCTAAAAACTAATGCTTCCTCCGTTTACTGTTTTTTATTCCCTATTGCCTATTGCCTATTGCCTATTCACTGTATTTATGAAAAATTAAACTTCCAATTTAACCTGAGTGACACCACGACGCATTTTATGCTGCCTCTGTATCCAAGATTGACGAATTGCTTTACTCAATAAACGAATTAATCGAAAAAATTGCTTTCTGATAAATATATTTTTAGGGAATAATTTGTTTTGTCTACCTTCTTCCTTTTGAAGCTGTTGAATGCGAATAATTTCTGGTACTCTTTCTTTCTGAATTTGTGACAAGACTCGATCGATTTCTTCGTTATCAGCTTCTGAAAGCAACAGGGGTACAAGATAATTTGTCGCTACAATTACATCGCGTAATGCAACATTTATTCCTTGAGCGCGAATAGGAGACATGGGGTGAGCAGCATCACCTAGAAGTATAACTCCCGGAGCATACCAAGAGGGACAAAGACCGATTACAACTGATAGTTTAATGGGTTTTTCGATAGTTTCTGCATGTTTTTGAAAATGTTCTGCTAACCATGAAGGTGATATTGATGCAAATATTTGTGCCCATTCAGTTTTTGTTTTATCACTATTTCCGTTGTTATTATCTCCAGATAAAGTCCAAGCAAGATGCAATTTCCCTTCCTCAGCTCCATGAAATACAGCAAATGCATTTTCGCCATCTCCAATAGCAGAAAATACATTTTCATCAATAAAGCGAGGATTCGCAGCAAGTTTAAACCACAGCACATCCATACTTTTTGGCTGTCGTTCCAATTTTAGTCCCGCACGCTGTCTAATAACCGAATTACGCCCATCCGCACCAATTACTAAATCAGCTCTAATTTCTCTTCCATCAGCTAATTTCACACCCGCTACACGATTGTCAATCCATAGCAAGTCTTTAACAGTCACGCCTTGTATGAACTCAAAATGATTATATTTCCGAGCTTCTGCGATCGCAGCTTCAAGTAAAGGTGGTTGAGAAACTAAAGTACATGGTTGAGAATCCGCTTCTATGGGTTCATCAACGCGAAATAAAGACTTTTTATCTAAAAAAAATTCCCATGCATCAAGTTGTCGATGAGGAATTTGCTCAAGTATATTAGATAACCCCATTTCTTTAAGGGCATCTAAACCACTTGGCATTAATCCTTCCCCGCGAAACATTCTATTGAAATCAGAAGCAGCTTCAACCAATGTGACTGGAATACCTCTTTGTACAAGCATTAAGGCAAGTGTCACACCAGTGGGACCTCCCCCTGCGATCGCAACTTTTTTCATAATTTACGGCTCGGCTGAAAACAGCATAAAAATTATTTACATCAAGATAACATTAGATAATTTTTATGCTTTACTCTATGTAATTTTACTTTGATAAAAATGGTGTAGAAGTTGGTTAATGAAATTTTTTTCTAACTATCTAACCAATTTTTTGCAAAATTTCCTCATCAATAGAAAAATCGATTTCTTTTCGATCTCGTTCGGATGTCAAGTAATCGTTCTTAAATGAATCCTTCAATCCAGAAATTAAATCGTAATCTGGATGCCAATCTAATTGTGTCATGGCTTTGTTAACCGACGCGAAGAAATGCTGCATTCTCATAGGAAAAGCTTTGCGCTTGCCAAAATCAAACTTTTTCGGATCGTAATGGACTATTTGAATATCGTCGGGTGATTTACCGGCAGCAACTGCACAAGCACGGGCTAAACCGTCAAAGGTAACGTAACGACTTCCCGAAATATTATAAATTTGCTTGATAGCTGTAGAATTGCCTATAA
This sequence comes from Cyanobacteria bacterium P01_D01_bin.50, assembly GCA_039200565.1. Lineage (GTDB taxonomy): Bacteria > Cyanobacteriota > Cyanobacteriia > Cyanobacteriales > Nostocaceae > Rivularia. The sequence goes on from JBCCSG010000042.1 coordinate 24,530, forward strand.
CTTGGACCATAGCCTGAGCTAAATCCTTAACATGACCTAACTGAGTAATATGTAATCCGTTACCGGGAATGGGAAGCGGACGGTCTCTAGTAATTCTATCAAAAAACCAGGCTTCTAAATCGTTGTAGTTTTGAGGTCCATAAATATAAGTGGGACGAATTGATGTAAAGGGGAAGTCATTTTCTGCAAGGAAGCTTTCGGTATGATGCTTACCTTTGTGGCGACTTTTGGGATCTACGGCATCTCCTTCTATATGAGGTAAAGTGTCAGATTTGAGATAAACTCCAGCAGAACTCATATAAACGAAGTGCTGCAAACGGTTTTGAAAAATTTCTGCTAAGGGTTGGGTATCAGTGAGTTCCCTTCCATTATTGTCAAAAATGACATCAAAATTTTCGTTTGTTAACTTATCTTTTAACTGGTTTGCGTCAGTACGGTCACCTATAATCTGCGTTACCTTCTCAACAGGTGATGGACGATGACCACGATTGAAGAGTACTACCTCATGTCCTTGTTCTACCAATAGTTTAGTTAGATAGACACCGATAAACCGAGTGCCCCCCATGATTAAAATTCGCATATAACCCCTGCTATATCTGCTACTTGTTTGCAAACAGTCTAAAAATGAAGAATCTAAAATGTAAGTAAAAAAGTCTACATATTCCTTCAAGCATTATCTTGAGTAATGCCACAGATGTAAAAACTTCATCCTTTTTGAGATTATCAGAAATTGCGAAACGCAAAACTTATTGCTTCACATATGACATCTAGGGCGAGGTTATATATTAAAGCTCCATTGTTTCCATATTTGATGTCTTGTCTTACTCAGGGTACTCTGCTTCAGAGTCTGCCAACAAACAATCTGTAGCTAGAGGGGCACCTATTGTACTAACAGCTTGTGGTAACATCCCCAGGAACTTATATTGTGGGAATTACGTCACTTTTGCTGGTTATTAAATTTCCGTTTAATTAAAAAAACGGATAAACTTCACATTCTAACAGCCAAAAGCTGCTTCAGTTGACTTCTACATATAGGATTGTCAAGTGAAATAAAAAGCGTACTTCTTATGATGCTCTCATATCAACTATATCCCTCGGTACCTAGCTACCTTGTTTATTGCAAGATCGAACAAAATATTTTAAAAAAGCAAAAATCTTGGAATATTGAGAGAAAACTAGGAGCGCCCTTGATGTGAAAATTTCTCGCCAAGAGATTTAAGCTATCTTGATTATATATAAGTATATATACGCTTTGACAGCTGAAACTCTGTTTATTAAAGACGCGGTAAATGTCTTGGAGTGGTAAATCTATAACTGGTGACAAGAATTTTGATATTTCGTACAAATGTTCTTTATCTATGAATGCTAGCTGTGCCTTTAAAGTATGCTTTGGTGCATGAGTGGCTTACACCCGAAGCAACAGGTGGTTCAGAACTCGTAGTACGGGAAATTTTGAATCATATTGATGCTGACTTGTATGCTCTCATTGATTTTGAATCTAGTAATCCGGAAAGTTATTTATATAAACGTCAGATTGGCACAACATTCTTACAGTATTTACCCTCATCAAAAAAAGGTGTTCAAAAATACTTACCATTACTGCCATTGGCTATTGAACAACTGGATGTACGTCAATATGATGTAATTCTTTCTTCATCCCACGCCGTTGCCAAAGGGGTTTTAACTACTCCCGACCAACTGCATATTTGTTACTGCCACAGTCCCATGCGTTACGCTTGGGATTTAACTTTTGATTATCTACGAGAAAGTAAGCTGGGGAGAGGTATAGCTGGATGGGGAACGCGCTATTTACTCCATTCTTTACGGCAGTGGGATGTTTTGAGCGCTAATCGAGTTGATTACTTCATTGCCAATTCAGCACATACCGCACGTAGGATTTGGAGATGTTATAGAAGAGACGCTACAGTCATTTATCCACCAGTAAATACCGATGGCTTTCCTTTTTTATCGCAAAAGGAGGATTTTTACCTTACGGTTTCCCGGTTAGTGAGTTACAAGCAAGTAACCTTAATTGTCAAAGCTTTTAATAAACTCAAAAAACCTTTGGTAGTAATTGGCACTGGACGTGATATGGATAAAATCCTTAAGATAGCCAAATCTAACATACAAATACTAGGATGGCAGCCGGAGGATATGGTAAAAAAATATATGGCCAATGCCCGAGGTTTTGTGTATGCAGCTTGCGAAGATTTTGGTATTGCCTTAGTCGAAGCACAAGCTTGTGGTACTCCGGCGATCGCCTATGGAGCTGGTGGAGCTTTGGAAACCGTGCGAGATATTCGTTCTCATGGGGATACAGGAACGGGTATATTTTTCCAAAAGCAAACAGAAGCATCTTTAATCGAAGCAGTAGAAACTTTTGAAGCTAACAGAGAAAAATTTAATCCTGAATATGCGAAAAAGCACGCTGCTCAATTCTCCAAGCAAATGTTTGCTTCTCGTTATCTCAACTTTGTAGATAAATGCGAGAAAAAAAGCAATACAAGGAAAATAGAAACTTGATTCTTCAAATTGTTTGAGAGGATAAAGTAAATTTGCTTCCCAAGCACTTTTAAAAGCTCCATAAGCTTTAAGATTGGGACTATGTGTGGTGTGGATTGTAAGGAGTATAATGACGGCACAGACCTCATTCCTCTCCGGTAAGATTACGCGTACTTTTTTTAAACGCGGTCGCCAAAAAAAGAAGCCAAAGTTTAAACCCCTAGGTTTTTATTTTGAAGCTTTAAACGGAGAGAGAGCTAAGCGACTGTTCGATATAATGTTTTCCCTGTTAGTACTAATTCTGTTTTCTCCTGTTTATTTAATTCTGGCTTTGCTGATTGCTTTAAGCTCGCATGGTCCAATTTTTTACATTCAGGAACGAGTCGGGAAAAATTACAAGCGGTTTAATTGTATTAAATTTCGCACGATGGTGAGCAATGCTGATGAAATTTTGATACAGATGATGGAAACATCACCCCAATTCCAAAAAGAATTTCAGAGCAATTTTAAACTGAAAAAAGACCCTAGAATTACAAAAATCGGTAAGTTTTTGCGAATTACTAGTTTGGATGAATTTCCGCAGTTTTGGAATGTTCTGAAAGGGGACATGAGTGTTGTAGGACCTCGACCTCTTGTAGCAGAAGAATTACCGAAATACGGTTGCCATATCAATCAGGTATTAACTATCAGACCGGGAATTACTGGATTGTGGCAAGTTTCTGGACGTAATGACATACCTTATCCTAGAAGAGTTCAAATAGATTTGTACTATGTAAAATTTAGAAATTTTTGGCTAGATTTATGGATTGTTTTGAAAACGATTGGTGTTGTTGTTATACCGAAAAATAACGGAGCTTATTAACAAGAAGACTAGATTTTACTATAGGGGCAACTAAATTGCCCCACTTCAGATTTCACTACCATTTTCCTCTGAAAATAATTTATAATACAGTTCATTTTTCAAAATATTTCTGTATTTTGACTGTTCCTATATTAAACTTAGAAAAAAAATAATCTACTGATAATAAAAATTTTATTTACAAAACACGGCTGTTCCTATTCACCTTAAGATAACTCATATATCTCGATTTATTTATATTATAGACAATAAAATTTGTATTAATATTATTACCTTCCTTTATTGTATTTCAGATAACAAATATTAGTTGATTTTGTGTAAGTCCTGAATAACATAGTTACCGATCTTACTATTTCTAAAAAATATACAATAACTGTATAATTTATTTCAATCATGTTCTTAGTTCAAAAGTATTGCCAAAAAAATTAATTTAATCTTTATACATTCAACAAATATATAAAGTTTTTGTGAAGATTAAAAAAATATACTGGATAGATTATTCATCTCTCGTTACCGTTTGAAAGGCTTAGGATTATTTAATACGAGTCAGCATATTTACTTACGGATGCGAGATATTACTTAAATAAAACTCGTAGGTTTCCTCGGAGGGCAAGCAATTGCATTCCTGTTAGCTTATACCAGGCTACCTGTATTAATTTCATAAAAAAATAAGGAAGGAATAAAGGAGAATGACCCAACAAAAGCGAGCGTTGATTACTGGTATTACCGGACAAGATGGTTCTTATCTGAGTGAATTTTTATTAGAACAAGGTTATGAAGTACACGGTATTATTCGCCGTACTTCCACCTTCAATACAGATCGTATCGACCACATTTATGAAGATCCTCATAGAGAAGGAGTAAAGTTATTTCTTCATTACGGTGACTTGACAGACGGTACGACGCTACGCCGCATTCTCGAAGAAGTTCAACCTGTTGAAATTTATAACTTGGGTGCTCAATCTCACGTACGGGTAAGCTTTGATTCACCTGAATATACAGTGGATGCTGTAGGAATGGGAACCCTGCGTATATTAGAAGCAATCCGCGACTATCAACGTCGTACTGGAATTGAAGTGCGCTTCTATCAAGCTGGTTCTTCAGAAATGTTTGGTTTGGTACAAGCAGTACCCCAAAAAGAAGATACTCCATTTTATCCACGTAGCCCTTATGCTTGTGCTAAGGTTTACGGTCATTGGCAGACTGTTAATTACCGCGAATCTTACAATATGTTCGCGTGTAATGGTATTTTGTTTAACCACGAATCGCCGCGTCGGGGTGAAACTTTTGTAACTCGTAAGATTACCAGAGCTGTTGCCCGTATTGTGGCTGGCAATCAGAAGAAACTTTACATGGGTAATCTGGACTCTAAGAGAGACTGGGGTTACGCAAAAGATTACGTGCGGGCAATGTGGATGATGTTGCAACAAGAACAGCCCGATGATTATGTAATTGCTACAAACGAAACTCATTCTGTACGGGAGTTTCTCCAATTAGCATTTAATTACGTGAATCTCGATTGGCAGGAGTATGTAGAGTTTGACGAGCGTTATTTACGTCCTGCGGAAGTTGACTTGTTGATTGGGGATTCTACTAAAGCCAGACAAAAGTTGGGTTGGACTCCATCGGTAACCTTTGAAGAACTTGTTGCTTTAATGGTAGAAGCCGATTTACAAGCTTTGGGGTTGACTTCTCCTGGCGATAAAGTAGGCAATGTGATTAAAGATAATGCCATGATTCGTCAAGAACTGGGCGCACTACATATGTAATTTTACGTAGTCAGCTAAATATGTTGTTAAATAAAAGCTGACCGCAAGAATTCAAAATTCAAAATTAAAATTAGCCTCGGAGAAAACCTTACGGTACAAGGGGCAGCTATGCCGTAAGGCTTCACAAAATAGAGAATTAATAGAATGTTGGTAATGTGAGTAACACTTCTTTACCTGAAATTTTGCTTATTCGTTTATGGGTTAACAATTTTGAATTGATAGTTTTGAATTTTGAATTTAAGCGAAGTGATTGACGGGTACACGTGAGAATTTTTTCTCCTAAAAAAAATTCTTATGGAAGCCCTTGACGGCACGAGTGCTTTTAATTCCAATGAGGACGAAAATAAAATATGAACGCATTAGAGTTAAAAAATAAAAAAATTCTAGTTACTGGTGGCGCTGGTTTTTTAGGTCGTCAAGTAGTAGACCAACTTATTAAAGCTGGGGCAGAACCCGATAAAATTACAATACCTCGTTCGCGAGATTATGATTTGTGCGTGATGGAAAACTGCAAGCGTGCGGTTGACCAACAAGATATTGTAATTCATTTAGCGGCCCACGTTGGTGGTATCGGTCTTAATCGTGAAAAACCTGCTGAGTTGTTTTACGACAACTTGATGATGGGAACCCAGTTGATTCATGCTGCTTATGAAGCTGGAGTCGAAAAATTTACTTGTGTAGGCACTATCTGCGCTTATCCTAATTTGACTCCGGTACCATTTAAAGAAGACGATCTCTGGAATGGCTACCCAGAAATAACCAATGCTCCTTACGGTATTGCTAAAAAAGCTCTTTTGGTGCAGTTACAAGCTTACCGTCAACAGTACGGTTTTAACGGAATTTATTTGCTACCAGTAAATTTATATGGTCCGGAAGATAACTTCGATCCAAGAAGTTCTCACGTTATCCCGGCTTTAATTCGTAAAGTTCAAGAAGCCCAAGATAAGGGAGAAAAAGAAATTCCCGTTTGGGGTGATGGAAGTCCTAGCCGCGAATTTTTGTATTCTGAAGATGCAGCGCGGGGTATTGTTATGGCTACTCAATCATATAACAAACCGGAACCGGTGAACTTGGGAACTTGTAATGAAATTAAGATTCGCGATTTGATTACTATAATTTGCGAAGTAATGGAATTTGACGGTGAAATTGTTTGGCAAACTGACAAGCCAAATGGACAACCACGTCGCTGTTTAGATACCGAAAGAGCGAAGAAAGAATTTGATTTCACTGCTCAAGTCGGTTTCAAAGAAGGGTTGAAAAATACTGTCAAGTGGTGGCGCGAAAATGCTCCTCAACCTGTAGCGTAGATATTACGATAGGTATTTATTTATGTAGAGACGTAGCATTGCTACGTCTCTACACTATTGCCGTAAAATAAAATAAGTCTTAATTTTCTGCTACACAAAACTTGACTAAACTTATGCAAATCTAATCATTCAACTGAAGAAAACTTCAGAGGGTTTGTTTCTTGCTTGGGCCAAGGGAGCCGGCTCCTACTTGTCCACAAGCGTAAGTTCGGGTGTAGCCCACCCTACTGGTGAAAAAATTGTTTTGAAGCTTTTAGTCATTGTTCATCCATTATTTTCAGCAAATTTAACAAATCGTGGACTTCCGTCTGACCTTTTTACAGGCTTGCCAGTTTTGAATCGACTGTGGTTTACAAACC